>URLM01000002.1 GCA_900548775.1 uncultured Olsenella sp. | reverse complement strand
AACGCCGCTGCCTCCGTGGACGTGATTGCGGATGACGCCGAGAACGGCGCAGCCAACGAGGCCGCACGTGATTCCGCGGCGCCCGCCCTCTCCACCGGTCTCACGCGCGACCAGGCGTTTGCCCTGCTCGAGCGCTACAACAAGGACCCGTTCCACATCCAGCACGCCGAGACCCTCGAGGGCCTCATGCGCTACTACGCCGAGAAGTACGACCCTGCGAACGTGGACTTCTGGGGCCAGGTCGGCCTGCTCCACGACCTTGACTGGGAGGAGTTCCAGGACGCCGTCCAGCACACGGTCAAGGCCGGCGAGCTCATCGAGGCGGAGGGTGGCACGCCCGAGCTGGTGCATGCCATCCAGACGCACAACTCCGACAACAACCCCGACCTTCCCCAGCCCGAGTCCAAGATGGAGCGCGTGCTCTATGCCGCCGACGAGCTGAGCGGCCTCATCCAGGCTGCCATCCTCATGCGTCCCAGCAAGTCGGTCATGGACCTCGAGGTCAAGTCGCTCAAGAAGAAGTTCAAGGACAAGCACTTCGCCGCCGGATGCAGCCGCGACGTCATCCGCCACGGTGCCGAGCTCAACGGCATGGAGCTCGACGACCTGTTCGCGAGCATGATCGAGGCAATGCGCGCCATCGCTCCGGACCGCGACGAGTGGCTCAAGAATCACCCCGAGCAATAGCGGACGTTTTGTCCACGTGTTTGCCCACTCCCGCGCGTGGGTAAACAGAGAGCCAAGAAGACGGCGCGGGGCCTAGCACCTTGCGCGCGGGCCTTCGGGTCCGCGCGTTCCATGTTGCCCCGCATGGCACTGAGGAGACGTCAGCGCATGTTCGAGAAATTCACCGACAGGGCCAGGAAGGTCATGAGCCTGGCCCAGGACGAGGCGAGAAACCTCGGCCAAATGTACGTAGGCACGGAGCACCTGCTCCTCGCCCTCATCAAGGAGGGGGATGGCGTCGCCGCCAAGGCGCTCGCAAAGCTGGACGTCACGTATGACGAGACGCTCGCCACGGTCAAGGAGCTTTCTCAGGACGAGACGGAACCCGTTCCCGGCGGGCACATCCCCTTCACCCCGCGCACCAAGCGCGTCCTTGAGGCAGCATACCGCGAGACCATGACTCACGGTCAGACCTATATCGCCACCGAGCACCTGCTTCTGGGCATCGTCTCCGAGGGCAATGGCCGCGCCATGGACGCCCTGCGCGCCATGGGCGTCTCGGGGGACGCGGTGCGCAACGCAGTGAACGAGCTTGTCTCGAAGAACACTGAGGACGAGGGGCAGGCGGCCGCCGAGGTGCGCATGGATCCCGGCACCTTCATGGGCATGGGCCAGCAGTCCTCCTCGGACGACGGCTCCATGCTCGAGAAGTACGGCCGCAACCTCACCAAGCTTGCCGAGGCGGGCAAGCTCGACCCCGTCCTCGACCGCGACCGCGAGATCGAGCGCGTCATGCAGGTGCTCGCGCGCAGGCAGAAGAACAACCCGCTCATCCTGGGTGACCCGGGTGTGGGCAAGACAGCCATCGTGGAGGGGCTCGCACAGCTCATCTCCGCTGGCAACGTGCCCGACATCCTGCGTGGCAAGCAGATCTGGACGCTCGACGTCGCCTCGCTCGTGGCGGGCTCCAAGTACCGCGGCGAGTTCGAGGAGCGCATGAAGAAGGTCGTCGCCGAGCTCGAGGACAACCCCAACGACATCCTGTTCATCGACGAGATCCACACCATCATCGGCGCAGGCTCCGCCGAGGGCTCCATCGACGCGGCGTCCATCCTGAAGCCGCCCCTCTCGCGCGGAGAGATCCAGGTCATCGGCGCCACCACGGCCGAGGAGTACCGAAAGCACATCGAGAAGGACTCCGCCTTCGAGCGCAGGTTCCAGCCGGTAAACATCGGCGAGCCCAGCCCCGAGGACACCCTCGAGATCCTGCACGGCCTGCAGAGCCGCTACGAGGAGCACCACCACGTCCACTACACCGAGGATGCCCTCAAGGCCGCCGTCACCCTGGCGGACCGCTACATCCAGGACCGCTTCCTGCCCGACAAGGCCATCGACGTCATCGACGAGGCCGGGGCCCGTACGCGCGTCCACAAGACGACGCTTCCGCCCGAGATCGCCCAGGTGGACGCCGAGCTCGCCCGCGTGCGTGACGAGAAGGCAAAGGCCGCTGCCGCCCAGGAGTTCGAGGACGCAGCCCGCCTGCGCGACCAGGAGAAGGAACTTGTCGCCAAGCGCGACGAGCTTGAGGGCGCCTGGCGCGAGAAGCTCGCGAAGAACGTGGTCACCGTGGACGAGAACGACATTGCCGACGTGGTCTCGAGCATCACCGGCGTGCCCGTCTCGAACCTCACCGAGGCCGAGGCCTCAAAGCTCCTGCGCTGCGAAGACGTGCTCCACCAGCGTGTCATTGGCCAGGATGAGGCCGTGACCAAGGTTGCCCGCGCCATCAGGCGCAGCCGCTCGCCGCTCAAGGACCCGCGCCGCCCCGGCGGCTCGTTCATCTTCCTCGGGCCTTCTGGCGTTGGCAAGACCGAGCTTGCCAAGGCGCTGGCAGAGTTCCTCTTTGGCTCCGAAGAGGCGCTTATCACCTTTGACATGTCCGAGTTCATGGAGAAGCACACCGTCTCCAAGCTCGTCGGCGCCCCTCCGGGATACGTGGGCTACGACGAGGGCGGCGAACTCACCAAAGCCGTGCGCAGGCGTCCGTACTCGGTTGTCCTCTTCGACGAGATCGAGAAGGCGCATCCGGACGTCTTCAACGTGCTGCTCCAGATCCTCGACGAGGGCAGGCTCACCGATGGCCAGGGGCGTCACGTGGACTTCTCCAACACGGTCATCATCATGACCTCCAACATCGGCGCGCGCGACATCGCGCAGACCACCACGATGGGCTTCTCGGCATCCGGCGCCTCGGGCCTCTCGGACAAGGAGATCACGAGCCGCGTGACCTCCGAGCTCAAGAAGCTCTTCCGTCCCGAGTTCTTGAACCGCGTGGACGAGATCGTGGTCTTCAAGTCGCTCTCGGGCGAGCAGCTGCGCGGCATCGTCGAGCTCATGGTCTCCGACCTTCGCGATCGCCTCATCGCCAACGGCATGTCGATCAACCTCACCGACGCCGCCCGTGACCTCGTGGCCAAGCGGGGGACCGACCCGATCTACGGCGCGCGCCCGCTGCGCCGCGCCATCCAGACGCTCATCGAGGACCCGCTCTCCGAGGAGCTGCTGGAGGGCAAGTGGCAGCGCGGCGACATCATCGAGGTTGACGCCAACGGCGACGAACTGGTCTTCTCGAAGGGAACGGGTGAGATTCCCGCTCCGCGCAAGCACGAGCACATGGAGCTTCCCTCCGCGCGCGACCGCTGGTCCGTTGACGCCGGTGCGCGCCCCTCGCCTCAAGAGGGCGGGCTTGCCGCGTCTGGCGCATAGGGACGATGCCCAAGTGCGCCCGCTCGTCATATACTGCTAGTTAGGTTCGAGATTCATCCGGCCCGCCTCGTGCGGGCCGGCTTGTCCAAGGAGGCGCTATGGATCCTGCCGAGCTTGACAAAGGTGCTCTCGCCACCCAGCAGCGCATCGAAGGCGCCATTAAGATGACGGCGCCGGGAACAGCGCTGCGCGTTGCCCTCGACATGATCATCGCGGGGCATCTGGGCGCCCTCATCTGCGTTGGCGATACCGAGAACGTGCTGGCAGCCGGAGACGATGGCTTTGCCATGGATGTGTCGTTCACCGCGAACCGCCTCTTCGAGCTGTGCAAGATGGACGGTGCGGTGATTGTCGACAAGGACCTCACCAAGATTCTGCGGGCCAACTACCACCTCAACCCAGACCCGTCGCTGCCCACCACCGAGACGGGCACGCGTCACCGCACGGCTGCCCGTATGAGCCTGCTTACCAAGGCCATGGTCATTTCCGTCTCCGAGCGTCGCTCGGTGGTCAACGTCTACGTGGATGGCCGGGGGTTCCAGCTGCGTCCCGTCGCCGAGATCATGTCGACCGTGAACCAGCTCACCGCCGCCATGCAGAACACCCGCTCGCAACTCGATCGCAGCCTCCAGCACCTCACGAGCCTGGAGCTGGACAACTTCGTCACGCTCGGCGACATCACGAACATCTTCTACCTGTTCGAGGTGCTCATGACCGCTGGAGACGAGCTTGACCGCTGCATCGTCCAGCTTGGCACCTCCGGCCGCATCACCGAGATGCAGCGCGAGGAGTTTCTCGGCGACATGGACGAGGCCTACAACCTCATGATTCGCGACTACGCGAAGGACTCCTCCGAGGAGCACGCCCGCGCCATCCGCAAGCAGTTCCACGAGATGGCAAACCCGCAGCTGCGCTCGCCCAAGGTCGTGGCGCGCATCCTGGGCTACGAGGACTACGGCGAGGACACCATCATGACGCCGCTCGGGCTCCGAACCCTCTCGCGCGTCTCGGTCGTACGCGAGGGCATGGCGGACAAGATCGTGGACGAGTACGGCTCGCTCCAGGAGATTCTGGAGGCAGCGGAGGACGACTCCTCCAAGCTTGGCGAGATTGGCGTCAAGAACCCCGATGCGCTGGCCAACAGCCTGCATCGCATGTGGGGGCAGAGCGAATGAGCGCCCCCGAGACGTGTCCCTGCGTCGCGGCCGCGCGCGTGGGCGAGGGGGGCAAGAAGCCCGATACCGTGGCGATCATCGTTGCGGGTGGCACGGGGGAGCGCTTCGGCGACCCTCGCGGGAAGCAGTTCGTGGACCTCTGCGGGCTGCCGCTCATGTGCTGGCCGCTTCTCGCCTTCGACCATGCCCCTTCCGTTGGACACATCGTGGTGGTGTGCGCGCCCGACCGTGTGGATACGGTGCGCAACGACGTGCTCTCCCGCGTGACGCTGCTCACGCCGGTTACCCTGGCGGCCTCTGGCGAGACGCGCCAGCAGTCCGTTGCGCACGGGCTCGCCGCCATGCCGCGCGGCTTTGACTTCGTGGCGGTACACGATGCCGCGCGTCCCCTCATCGAGACCGAGGTCATCGAGGGCGTTATAGCCTGCGTGCGGGAGGACCCCAAGCTTGCGGGCGCAATCTGTGCCGCACGCGCGGTGGATACGCTCAAGCTCGTCGAGGATGGCGTGATTATCGCCACGCCGGACCGCTCCTTCTATTGGGCTGCACAGACCCCACAGGTCTTTCGCACGCGCGCCCTCACCTCGGCGTACAAGTCCGCCGCGTGGGAGGGCTTCCAGGGTACCGACGACGCCTCCCTCGTGGAGCGCCACGGTGGCAAGGTGCGCTGCTATGACTCCCCGCGTGACAACATCAAGGTGACCATGCCCGAGGACCTGGCCATAGCTTGCACTGCGCTTGAGCAGCGGTTGCTAATGTAACTGCTGCGTCATCCCTGTGCCGGTAACGTGCCCTTCGGCGCAGGGATGACGCTCGAAGGCCCCTCTTATACAGGATTGCTGCCGGAGCGTACCTTTCGGCGTCATTTCGACGCCGAAGAACTCATCTCGTATGTAATCCCGTCGGGAACCCCAGCTCCGGCGTCGATTTCTCGCCGGAGGGCGTTTCTCGTACGTGATTGCCGCGGCAACGCGCCTTCCGGCGTCATTTCCTCGCCGGAAGGCGCTTCTCGCACGTAATCCCGTCGGAAACCCCGGCTCCGGCGTCGATTTCTCGCCGGAGGGCCCGTTACCGCAGCGATGGGCGTACAAGACCTTCGCTCCGGCGTCATTTCGACGCCAGAGGCCCCGTTCCCGCAACGATGACGTACGAAACCCGTGCTCCGGCGTGGGGCTTCTCGGACGTACGCCCCAAGCGCATCAACGCGAGAACCATCTCGCTTTCCCTGGCGAGAGGAACACGCCTATGATTCTCTCAGCAACGGATTGCAGTGCGGACACGTGACCGGGAACACCGGGGGAGGCCGAGCATGACTCGCATTGGACATGGCTTTGACGTTCACGCATTCACGGAAGGGCGTCCGCTCATTCTGGGCGGCGTCACCGTCCCCAGCGAGCGCGGCCTCGCTGGCCACTCCGACGCGGACGTGCTTGCCCATGCCCTCATGGACGCCATCCTTGGCGCCATGCGCGCCGGCGACATCGGCCAGCTCTTCCCCGACACTGACCCCGCCTACGAGGGCGCGGACTCCATGGTCCTTCTCTCGCGCGTTATGGGGCTTGCGCGCGAGCGGGGTTTCTCGCTTATCGATGCGGATTGCACCGTTGCCGCACAGGCCCCAAAGCTTGCGCCCTACCGCGAGCAGATGCGCCAGACAATGGCGCACGCCATGGGTGTCGACGCGTCACAGGTGGGCGTCAAGGCGACCACCACGGAGCACCTTGGCTTCGTGGGACGCGAGGAGGGCATTGCCGCCTGGGCCGTGGTCCTTCTCGACAAAGATAACGGCCGATAGCTCCCCTCGGGGAGGGCATGGCAACGCCTCTCGCATGGCTGGGCCTCTCGATTCCGCCCTTGTTACCGGCGCGTTTGAGTTCGGATGCGTTTCCCCTGTTGACAGCCCCGGGCTAACAACGGCCCGGTAACAACGAACCTCTCGGCTCGCGCCTTGTTACCGGCGCGTTGGCCGTGTGGCATGTTTGCCCAGATGGCCCTCTGGGTTGCGTGGCGGGCCGGTAACAACGATGCCGCTCGCTGCACGCGCCATACCATGATGCCCGTCACGTTGCGTCAACTCCCATAGACACCATTCTGGTCTGTACTCATTTGATGGGCATGAGGTGCAGGTCTCCCGAAGAGTCTGCGCAAACTTCATGTGCCAAGCCCGTGCGGGATTACCCTGTCTCGCATACGCGCGGCGGGATATCCATTCCGCAGCCCGCGCGTATCTGGACAGGCCGCGCACGATGTACCACACACTTGAATCACCGCACCATCGCACCACGCGCCACATTACGGCTCAGGCAACACTGCGCCTCAGGCAGAACGACATTGCCCCAACCCGCGCGGCCGGGAAGGAATCGCATATGTCCATCACCGCAGGCAAGCTTCCTGCCACAACTGTTTTCCACGTTGCAGCACGAATGGCCGCTGCGCTGCTCGCGGCGCTCGCCCTTGCACTTTCGCTGGGCGTATCCAGGGCGCACGCGGCCACGCTCGACGAGACCCTGGCCGACGATGTCTTTGTGAACGAGCCCGGAAGCACCGGACGCTGCACCATCTATGCCGCTACCAACATGCTCCGCAGGGCGGCGCTTCTCAACGGCGACAAGGATTGGAGTTCGATCACCACCGCCTCGATTCCCTCCGCAGGAGGCCTGCCCTTCAGCTTCTCGGTGAGCACGCAGAACGCCAGTTACACCGTTGAGCACGGCTACATAACGGGCACGACCGAGGAGGGGAGGACGGCGGAGCTTCTCGCGCTCCTTGACGAGAATCCCGCAGGCGTCGTCCTCTACACGAGCGCCGGAAACCCGCATGCCGTGACGCTCGTGGGCTATGACGAGGAGACCGGCGCCTTTATCGCTCATGACTCCCTCACGGGTGCCACCTCCTCGCTCGACGAGTGCGTGAGCGTGCGCGTCTCCAACGCGGACGCCTATTGGTACGTGACGAGCCCGGTCTCGAGTCCCGCGCCCGTCTCGCTCCGGAATGCGACCGTGACGGTGGAGGACGCCGTATATGCCGGGGAGGCCGTGCTTCCGCGAGTCACGGTCGAGCTTGATGGCACGGCCCTCACCGAGGGCACCGACTACACGGTGAGCTATGTGGGCAACGACGCCGTGGGGACCGCGCTCGCCGTCGTCACGGGCGTGGGGGACTACAGCGGGACCGGCAACTGCAGGCTTCGAGGTGCTCGACGGGACCGAGGCGCTTGTGGGGCGCTGTGCGGGCACCGTCGAAGCATCGACGGTCGCGGGCCAGGGCGCTATAGCCGCGTACGGCTCGGGCATGTTAGGGGTTGCTGCCTAGGGGGCCTCCCTCCCCAGCTGCTCCCCGGGGTGCTGCTACAATGCCTGTACTCATGCACACATCCCTAGGGAGCAAGCCATGCAAATCTACAACACCCAGGCGCATCGAAAGCAGGAGCTCGAACCAATCGAGCCGGGCAAGATTCGCATGTACGTCTGTGGCCCCACGGTCTATGACCAGATCCACATCGGCAACGCGCGCACGTTCCTCTCATTCGACGTGATCCGCCGCTACCTCATGTACAAGGGCTATGAGGTCACGTTCGCCCAGAACCTCACCGACGTGGACGACAAGATCATCAACCGCGCAAACGAGCAGGGCCGCACTGCGGCAGACGTTGCGGAGGAGTTCTCCAACGCCTTCATCGAGCAGATGCATCGCTTTGGGATTCTTGACCCCGACATTCGCCCGCGTGCCACGCACGAGATCAAGGCAATGCAGGAGATGATCGAGTCCCTCATCGAGCAGGGCAACGCCTACGTGGCCGACAACGGCGACGTGTACTTCTCTGTGCGCTCCGACAACAGCTACGGCATCCTCTCCGGGCGCGACCTCGACCAGATGCGCGCCGGCGAGCGCGTGGAGGTCAACGACCAGAAGCGCGACCCCTTCGACTTTGCCCTCTGGAAGGCCGCCAAGCCCGGCGAGCCCAGCTGGCCGAGCCCCTGGGGAGAAGGCCGTCCCGGCTGGCACACCGAGTGCTGCGCCATGATCCACCGCTACCTGGGCACTCCGATCGACATCCACGGTGGTGGCGCCGACCTCGTCTTCCCGCACCACGAGAACGAGACGGCGCAGGCCATGTGCGCCTGGCACGAGCCCCTCGCCAACGTCTGGATGCACACGGGCATGCTCCGCGTGGATGGCGAGAAGATGTCCAAGAGCCTCGGTAACTTCTACACGCTCAAGGAGGTCCTCGACAAGTACCCCGCAGACGCGGTTCGCCTGCTCATGCTGCAGACCCACTACCGCGCGCCCCTCGACTTCTCCTTCGACCGCCTCGAGGGGGCCGTTGGCACCCTCGAGCGCCTGCGCACGTGCGAGAAGAACCTGCTCTGGGCCGCCGAGAACGGCACGGGCAGCGAGGACCTCGATCCCAAGCTGCTCGATGCCGTCCGCGAGGCGCGTGATGAGTTCACGCGCCAGATGGACGACGACTTCAACACCGCCGGCGGCCTCGCCGCGGTCTTCTCGCTCGTGACCTCGGCCAACACCTACCTCGCCGATGCGGGCACCGCCGCTGGCGGCAAGGCTGCCAAGACTGCGGCCGAGGCTCTCTCCGAGCTTGTGGGCGTCATGGGCGTCACCCTCGACGCCAATGAGGACGAGCTTCCTGCGGAGCTTGTCGGCCTTGCCGAGAAGTACGCGAGCTACCAGGGAGACTCCGCCTCCGAAGCGGCCGACGCGCTCATCGCGGCGCGCCAGGCCGCCCGCAAGGCGAAGGACTGGGGCACAGCGGACGGCATCCGTGACGCCATCACCGGCCTTGGGCTGGTCCTCGAGGACACCGCAGCAGGCTCTCGCCTGCGCAGGGCGTAGGTGATGGGCATGGCACGAGGCGATACGCGCCGCGGACCCTCCCGCAAAGGGCAGGGCAACTCGTGGGCTGGCCGCGGCGGCCAGAGCCGTAGTCGCGAGCAGCGCTCTGGCTCGTGCGCTGGTGGTACCGGAGGTCGCCAGGGCCAGGGAGGCCGCAGCCAACGTCCTGGTTTCCGCCCGCAGCGCGCGGGTGGTCGCCAGGAGCAGCAGCGCCCCGCAGCTCTGGGCTCAGACCTCATCGAGGGGCGGCGCGCCGTTGCGGAAGCCCTTGACGCTGGCATTCCCATCCGCACCGCCTACGTGCAGGACGGAGCGGGTTCTACCGAGGGCACCGACAAGACGCTCGACGCTCTCGTGCGCAGGCTTGCCGACGCCGGCGTTGAGTGCGAGGTTGTTCCTCGCTCTCGCCTCGACCGTCTCTCGAGCCACGGTGCCCACCAGGGCATCGTCGTGAGGACGAAGCCCTTCTCGTACGCGACCATCGAGGACGTCATCGCTGCGGCGGGGGAGGGGGACGCGCTTGTGGTCGTGCTCGACCACGTGACCGACGAGGGCAACTTTGGCGCAATCGTCCGCTCCGCCGAGGTAGTAGGCGCGGCTGGTGTGGTTGTCGCCAACGCCCGTGCTGCTACCGTTGGCCCGGGTGCCTACAAGACCTCTGCCGGCGCGGTACTTCACCTCCCCATAGCCCAGGTCCCCAACCTTGCCCGCGCGATCGATCAGCTCAAGGATGCCGGCTTCTGGGCCTGCGCCGCCACCGAGCACGCCGACCAGGACGTGTGGCACGCGCCCGTCTACGGCAGGCTCGCGCTGGTCATGGGCTCGGAGGGGGAGGGCATCTCTCGTCTCGTGCTTGACCACTGCGACTTTGGGGCCAAGCTCCCCCAGCGCGGTCGCGTCGAATCCCTCAACGTCGCGCAGGCAACGACGGTCATGTGCTACGAGTGGCTCCGCCGCGTGAGCGAGGGGGCAGGCGCGGATGCCTAGACGGTCTCGTCTCGCACTCCTGGTTGTTGACGGCTACAATGTGGTGCACGGGACGCCCCGCTATGCTGCGCTCATCGACGAGCACGCGGGTGCCGGGGCGCTCGCGGACGTGGCGCACCTCTCGCGCGACCCCTATGGCCACGACCCGTTCGATCGCGCCCGCGAGGCGCTCGTTGCCGACGTGGCTGCCTATGCCCAGGGGAGCTACGAGCCCGTGGTGGTGTTTGACGCCGCTGGCAACCTCTCGAGCGAGCGTCCGAACTGGAGCACCGCCGGGGTGCGGGTTGTCTTCTCACGCACTGGCGAGTCTGCCGACACGGTCATAGAGCGCCTGGTCACGGAGGCGCGTCACGCCGAGAGGGACGTGCTTCTCGTGACATCGGACAACACCATCCGCTATACCGTAGGCGGCGTTCCTGTGACCACTGTCTCGAGCGCGCTTCTCGCGCAGAACATGAGCATCGTGAACGCGGGAGTGGAGGAGGCTCGCGAACGGGGGTCCCACACCCACCTGAGCCTGGAGGACAGGCTCGACCCGGAGACCCGTGCAAAGCTCGACCGACTGCGCGGCCGAAGATAAGCTGCCGCATAGAAAATGCCACGCGTGCCAGAGTCGCGCAAACACGCTATCATGTCCTCACCGCCGGTATGGCTCAATGGCAGAGCAACGGTTTTGTAAACCGTGGGTTGTGGGTTCGACTCCCTCTACCGGCTCCAGGAACCTTCCGGCCGGAGGCTCATGCCTTCGGCCGAATCTTTTTTGCGAGCGAAGGCCACGACATGGCGCAAAAGCGTGTGACCGAGTCAGTAATATGCCGATGAAGCGCTAGCTGGCACTTGTTCTACCTGCTGATTCTCTCGAATTGTGCGGTATTCGTGGGGTAGATACGCCCGGTACCGGGGTACGCGTTGACAGGATTTTTTCCTCGTCGTATTATTCACTCCGCTGCAGGGGGTTCTCCTCTTGTGGTGCTTGAAAACGGAATGGGGATGTGGCACAGCGGCAACTGCGGCGGACTGTAAATCCGCTCCCTCTGGGTTCCTTGGTTCGAGTCCAAGCATCCCCACCATGCCCGTGTAGCTCAGTCGGTAGAGCACTTCGTTGGTAACGAAGAGGTCACCGGTTCGAATCCGGTCGCGGGCTCCATTCTTCAAGCGTACGGCTCCATGCCGGTGTAGCTCAGCTGGTTAGAGCACGCGGCTCATACCCGCGATGTCACTGGTTCGAATCCAGTCACCGGTACCAGGCTTTTCTGCGGCGCTTCGGCGCCGCTGAGCATAAATAGGCGTATTTCTGTACCATGGAATGGCCGGAGAGGTTCGTTCCAAAAGGAGGATTGGCAATGGCCAAGGAGAAGTTCGATCGTTCCAAGCCGCACGTAAACATCGGTACCATTGGTCACGTCGACCACGGCAAGACCACGCTGACCGCGGCCATCACCAAGGTTCTCTCCGAGACCGAGGGCTGCAAGGCTAGCTACACCGCCTTCGAGAACATCGACAAGGCTCCCGAGGAGCGTCAGCGCGGCATCACCATCTCCGTCGCTCACGTCGAGTACGAGACCTGGGAGCGTCACTACGCTCACGTTGACTGCCCGGGCCACGCCGACTACGTCAAGAACATGATTTCCGGCGCTGCTCAGATGGATGGCGCCATCCTGGTCATCGCCGCCACCGACGGCCCCATGGCCCAGACCCGCGAGCACATCCTGCTCGCCCGTCAGGTCGGCGTTAAGTACATCATCGTCTTCCTGAACAAGTGCGACATGGTCGACGACGAGGAGCTCATCGACCTGGTCGAGATGGAGACCCGCGACCTTCTCTCCGAGTACGGCTTCGACGGCGACAACACCCCGATCGTCCGCGGCTCCGCTCTTGGCGCCCTCAACGGCGAGCAGAAGTGGGTCGACTCCATCGTCGAGCTCATGCACACCGTTGACTCCTACATCCCGACGCCTGCTCGCGACAACGAGAAGCCGTTCCTGATGGCCGTCGAGGACGTCATGACCATCTCCGGCCGCGGCACCGTCGCCACCGGCCGTGTCGAGCGCGGTGAGCTCAAGCTCAACGAGCCCGTCGAGATTGTCGGCATCAAGCCCACCCAGACCTCCGTTGCCACCGGCATCGAGATGTTCCGCAAGACGCTCGACTTCTGCGAGGCTGGCGACAACGTGGGCATCCTGCTCCGCGGCATCAAGCGTGAGGACATCGAGCGCGGCCAGGTTCTCTGCAAGCCCGGTTCGGTTACCCCCCACACCAAGTTCACCGGTGAGATTTACGTCCTCACCAAGGAGGAGGGTGGCCGTCACACCCCGTTCTTCTCCGGCTATCGTCCTCAGTTCTACTTCCGCACCACTGACGTGACCGGCGACATCACCGAGCTCACCGACAAGGACGGCAACAAGGTCGAGATGGCCATGCCGGGTGACCACGTCACCATCGCCTGCGAGCTCATTCACCCCATCGCCATGGAGGAGGGCCTCCGTTTCGCTATCCGCGAGGGTGGCCACACCGTCGGCGACGGCCGTGTCTCCACGATCGTCGAGTAGCTTCTCTCAGAAGTGAACTATAGGCCCGGCATCCGAAAGGGTGTCGGGCCCTTCTCTTGAGTGCCGCCACTAGCGCATCCATGTTTGCTAGGGCACTCCAAATCCTGGCCGCGTTCAAACTAGCCTCATGCAAGTGTCTCTCGCATGGATGTTATGTGAGGTAATCCCAAGAAGAGGCGTTCAGTTGACAGAACACGGCTTGTAATGGTATCGTTCTCCACCGCGCCATCTTCGAGGATGGCCTCGAAGTGACATGGTGTCTCAGGAGGATTCATGCGTACACTTGTTACACTTGCATGCACCGAGTGCAAGCGCCGCAACTACACCACGACCAAGAACAAGGCGAACACGCCTGATCGACTTGAGATGAAGAAGTATTGTCCGTGGTGCCGTAAGCACACGCTTCACCGCGAGACCCGCTAAACTAGGTGGGTCCACACACGCCAGTAGTTCAATTGGTAGAGCATCGGTCTCCAAAACCGAGTGTTGAGGGTTCGAGTCCTTCCTGGCGTGCCAGAATTTCCCACCGGCTTTCCCTTCGGGGTTAGCCGGTTTCCATGTAAGGCCAGTCTTTTTAGGAGTCGTCAGGATGGCGAACAAGGACAGAAACAAGAGGAGCGCCCGCAAGGCACGTGCACAGAAGCGCGCCGAGCGTGAGGCCGCCCAGGCTGCCTCTGCCGCCTCCTCCGCTGCCAAGAAGACGGAGGGCTTGGGCAAGCAGCAGGCTGCGGCCGTCGCGAAGGCGCCCGAGAAGCAGAACAAGCCTGCCAAGGCGAGCAACAAGAAGCCGGGTCTCGGCTCCCGCATCAGCGGCTACTTCGCTGCCGTTCGTACCGAGATGAAGCGCGTCGTCTGGCCGTCGAAGGACGAGCTTCGCAACTATTCCGTTGCGGTCATCGTCTCCCTCGTGGTCTTTGGCGTTGCTCTCTGGCTTGTTGACACCGGTATCGTGGCCTTGCTCGTTGGCTACACGAGTTTGGGGGCATAGGCCATGGCAAAGCGCTGGTACGTCATTCACACGTACTCGGGGTACGAGAACAAGGTCAAGACCGATCTCGAGCACCGCATCGAGACCTATGGCATCGGCGACAAGGTCGTGGACATCCAGATCCCAACCGAGGAGGTCACCGAGGTCAAGGATGGCGGGAAGCGCGAGACCAAGGAGGCCAAGGTCTTCCCGGGTTATGTGCTTGTGCGCATGGAGGTCGACGACAACACCTGGGCTGTCGTTCGCAACACTCCCGGCGTCACCGGCTTTGTCGGCCTTGACGGCAAGCCCACGCCCCTTCGTCGCGACGAGTTCGACAAGATCATGAGGCGTGGAGGCGTTCGCACCAGCTCCGCTGCTCCGGCACCCAAGCGCACCTCGACCAACATCGAGCCCGGGATGTCTGTTCGCGTGCTCTCCGGTCCTCTGGCAGACTTCGATGGCCAGGTCTCGGAGGTCAATGCGGAGGCGGGCAAGGTCAAGGTCATGCTCATGATCTTTGGCCGCGAGACCCCCGTCGAGCTCACGCTCGACCAGATTTCTGTCATCAGCTAGGAACTTCTGGCAGGTCCCGTATCGGTGAGGATGGCTTCTCGGGTGCCTGCGTGAAGATAGATTGCAAACACGCTCTCCAGGAGGATTCACCATGGCCAAGAAGAAGGTCACCCACTTCATTAAGCTCCAGATTCCCGCTGGCGCAGCCAACCCCGCGCCTCCCGTCGGCCCCGCACTTGGTGCCGCCCAGGTCAACATCATGCAGTTCTGCCAGGCCTTCAACGCTGCCACGAAGGATCAGGCCGGCGACATCATCCCCGTCGAGATTACCGTCTACGAGGACCGCTCCTTCGACTTCGTGACCAAGACCCCGCCTGCGGCCCACCTCATCAAGAAGGAGCTTGGGCTCAAGAGCGGTTCTGGTGTTCCCCAGCGCGACAAGGTCGGCCAGCTCACCCAGGAGCAGCTCACCAAGATCGCCGAGATCAAGATGCCGGACCTCAACGCCAACGACCTCGAGGCCGCCAAGAAGATCGTCGCCGGCACCGCTCGCTCGATGGGCGTCACCATCGCCGAGGCCTAGCTCTTCCCTGGCACTCCGCGCCCCGAAAGGGGCGCCTCTCAGAAACTGGCGCCCAGCGCCATCGATGTGGGAGGGCGAATAGCCCGTTGACCACAGGAGGTACAACATGCCTAAGCACGGAAAGAACTACAACGCAGCAGCCGCTAAGGTGGAGACAGGCAAGGTCTACTCGCCCAAGGAGGCCATGACGCTCGCCAAGGAGCTCTCCTCCGCCAAGTTTGACGAGACCGTCGAGGTCGCCGTCCGCCTGGGCGTCGACACCCGCAAGGCCGACCAGAACATCCGCGGCTCCATCTCGCTCCCCAACGGCACCGGCAAGTCCGTCCGCGTCGCCGTCTTCGCCGAGGGCGCCAAGGCCGCCGAGGCTGAGGCTGCTGGCGCAGACGTCATCGGCTCTGACGACCTCATTGAGGAGATCCAGAAGGGCAACATCAACTTCGACGCCGTCATCGCGACGCCCAACCTCATGGGCAAGGTCGGCCGCCTCGGCCGCATCCTTGGTCCCCGTGGCCTCATGCCCAACCCCAAGCTTGGCACCGTGACCATGGACGTCGAGAAGATGGTCAAGGAGCTCAAGGCTGGCCGCGTCGAGTACCGCGCCGACCGCTACGGCATCTGCCACGTTCCCATGGGCAAGGCGTCCTTCGACGTCAAGTCTCTTGTCGAGAACTACGGCGCGCTCATCACCGAGCTTCTGCGCGTCAAGCCCTCGAGCGCCAAGGGCAAGTACGTCAAGTCCATTGTGATCTCCACCACCATGGGCCCTGGCATCAAGGTCGACACCACTAAGACCCGCGACTTCATGGAGGACTAGCCCCTCTCGCATCCTGGTATGCAAGCCCCGCTCGTCTGAGCGGGGCTTTTTTGTGCCCCTGAGACAGAGGGGCAGTCCCTTACCTCACGAGGCGTAGTTTGTGTCGTTGGCGTGTCTTGCCAACGCTTCTTGACGCGTATGCGTGTCGCGTGCCAAAATACCTGCTGCAGGATTATAGCCTGCATTGCATACATTGCACGTCCCGCTGCCAAAGACAGCCGGTGCCTTAGGGCTCAAAGGGGAAACCCGCCTGCCGAGGTGGTCTCAGCTATGAATCCATGAGGCCCCGTTTGGCTGCGCCAAGCGGGGCCCTCTCATGCGAGGGGCCCGCCGCGTCGGCGGATCGTGCCCGGAAACGCATGAGAAGGAGGTGTTCACATGCCAGCACAGTCCAACATCGACATGCTCGAGAAGGTCAAGGGTTCCATCGAGGCCTCCAAGGGCGTCTTTGTCGTCGACTACCGCGGCCTCACCGTCAAGGAGGCCCAGGAGCTTCGCCGTTCCCTTCGCGAGGCCGGCGCGCACATGAAGGTCTACAAGAACAACATCGTGCGCATCGCCCTCAAGGACGCCGAGATGCCTGACATCGACGACATGCTCAAGGGCACCTGCGCCTACGTCTTCTACGAGAAGGACCCTGTCGAGGCCGCCAAGGTCCTGAAGCAGGAGGCCGACAAGCTCAAGAAGATGCAGATCCTGGGTGGCATCGCCGACGGCAAGGCCATTACGGCCGAGGAGGCTCTCGCTTACGCCGAGCTCCCGTCCCGCGACGAGCTGCTCGCCAAGCTCGTGTACGTCATCGGCAGCCCGCTGTCCGGCATTGCGCAGGTGTGCGCTGGTCCCGCCAGGGGCCTCGTCACCGCGCTCCAGGCGGTCGCCGACAAGCAGGCCGCCTAGCGTCCTGCTGCACCACAAGCACTACCAGCACCACCAGACAAGCCAGAGGGCACACGAGGTGCCCCTACAAAAAGGAGAACTAGCATGGCTGCTACCAAGGAAGAGATCATCGAGGCCATCAAGGAGATGCCCGCCCTCGAGCTTTCCGAGCTCGTCCACGAGCTGGAGGACGTCTTCGGCGTTTCCGCCGCTGCCCCCGTCGCCGTTGCCGCTGCCCCCGCAGCTGGCGCTGCTGCCGCCGAGGAGGAGGAGAAGACCAGCTTCGACGTTGAGCTGACCTCCTTCGGCTCCAATAAGATCGCCGTCATCAAGGTTGTCCGCGCCCTGACCAGCCTCGGCCTGAAGGAGGCCAAGGACAAGGTGGAGGCTGCCCCCACCGTCCTGCTCGAGGGCGCCAAGAAGGAGGACGCCGAGGACGCCAAGAAGCAGCTCGAGGAGGCCGGCGCCACCGTCACCCTGAAGTAACTTCGGGTTTCTCGGACGCACCACTTGAGATCGAGGGGTCGGGCCATTTGGTCCGACCCCTTTTTGATGAGGCAAAGGGACAGTCCCTTTGCCTCGGGGCGGTAACAAGCGCCCGTCGCAGCAAGTCCGCTGTTACCGGCCCGTTGGGATTTCGGTGCATTTGCCCAGTTGTTGCTCGGCAGCTCCAACGTCCCGGTAACAAGAGGTACCAAGACCAGTCCGGTCTTACCGGCACGGAAGAGCCGGCAATTCTTAACTGCATAAACTCCGCTGCTGCTTGTCGGGGCGGTAACAAGCGCCCGTCGCAGCAAGTCCGCTGTTACCGGCCCGTTGGGGTTTTGGTACATTTGCCCAGTTGTTACTCGGCAGCCCCAACGTCCCGGTAACAAGCAGCTTTGCCTTGAACGCAGGGTTATGGCTCAGAAGCCGCCATGACCAGGGGCCGCCATGCCCTAGGCACCCCGGCCGCTGGTGCTGCTCCGGTCGCTCGCCGAGACCCTCATGATTCCTACAAAAGCTTCCTGGGCTTTTGCGTATGACGCGTGAAAAATAGAGGAATCTAGTAGAAAATGCAATGTAAGTCAAGACTTTTCATTGACGGAAGACGTGCGCTTGGCTAGATTACTAGTTTGCGACAATTGCCGCCTTCCACCCTTTTGAAGGAGGAAAAGCCTGGTGTCTACCGCAAAGACTTCTCTTACTAAACCGCAAGTCACTCGTACGCGCAAGAGCTTTAGCAAAATCCCCCCTGCGATGGAGCTGCCCAACCTCATCTCCGTCCAGAAGGATTCGTTCAAGCACTTCATGACCGACGGCATCGCCGAGTCCTTCGCCGAGTTCTCGCCCATCGAGAACGCAGCGGGGACCATGCAGGTGACCTTCGGCGAGCACCAGTTCGGTGACCCGTCCCACAGCCTGGCCGAGTGCCGAGCGAAGGACCTTTCCTACCAGGCGCCCCTCTTCGTGGACGTGCGCTTCATCAACAAGGAGACCGGCGAGATCAAGGAGCAGCTCGTCTTTATGGGCGACTTCCCGCTCATGACCGACTGCGGCACCTTCATCATTAACGGCTCCGAGCGCGTCGTCGTCTCGCAGCTGGTCCGCTCGCCCGGCGTCTACTTCGCCGCCGAGATGGACTCCGGCGTGCTCGTCCATCGCGTGCAGTTCATTCCCGCGCGTGGCGCGTGGCTCGAGTTCGAGGTCGACAAGCGCGGCCACCTCGTGGTCTCCATCGACCGCAAGCGCCGCCAGAGCGCTACGTCGTTCCTGCGCGCCCTGGGCATCGCCGAGACCGATGACGAGCTTCTCTCGCTCCTCGGCGACTCCGAGGTCGTGCGCTCGACCATCGAGCGCGACGTCGCGACCACCCGCGAGGACGCCCTCCTCGAGATTTACCGTCGCCAGCGTCCCGGCGAGCCCCCAACCGTGGACTCCGCCCGTTCGCTGCTCGACGGCCTCTACTTCAACCCGCAGCGCTACGACCTCGCCCGCGTTGGCCGCTACAAGGTCAACAAGAAGCTCGGCCTCGACGTCGACGCCAACGAGCGTGTCATCACCAGCGAGGACATCGTCTCCGCGCTTCGCTACCTCCTCGCCCTCCACGCCGGGGACGACACCAAGCACACCGACGACATCGACCACTTTGGCAACCGTCGCGTGCGTACCGTGGGCGAGCTTGTGCAGAACCAGTTCCGCATCGGCATGAGCCGCATGGAGCGCGTCGTTCGCGAGCGCATGGCCTCTCAGGACGCCGATGACATCACGCCGCAGTCGCTCATCAACATCCGCCCGATCGTGGCGGCCATCAAGGAGTTCTACGGCTCCTCTCAGCTGTCCCAGTTCATGGACCAGGCAAACCCGCTTGCCGGCCTCACAAACAAGCGTCGTCTCTCCGCCCTTGGCCCTGGCGGCCTCGCGGGCCACAAGTCCGGCTCCAGCCGCCGCACCAACGTGCCTACGGCCGTCCGCGACGTCCACAACTCGCACTACTCCCGCATGTGCCCCATCGAGACCCCCGAGGGCCCCAACATCGGCCTCATCGGCTCGCTGGCGCTCTATGCGCACGTGAACGACTACGGCTTCATCGAGGCACCGTACCGCAAGGTCGTCGACGGCAAGGTCACCGACGAGATCGTGTGGATGACCGCCGACGAGGAGGAGAACCACAACATCGCGCCGGCCAACACTCCCGTTGACCCCAAGACGCGCCGCTTCGTGGTCGTTGACTCCAAGGGCAACATCACGAACCCTGACCGCGTCATCGCCCGTACGCGCGACTTCGACGGCTCCTTCGGCGCTCCCGCCCAGGTGGAGGTCTCCGACGTCGACTTCATGGACGTCTCTCCTCGCCAGATGCTCTCCGTCGCCGCGAACCTCATCCCGTTCCTCGAGCACGACGACGCCAAGCGTACCCTCATGGGCGCCAACATGCAGCGCCAGGCCGTGCCTCTGATTCGCCCGCACGCCCCGTACGTTGGAACGGGCATGGAGGCGCGCGCCGCCCTCGACTCCGGCGAGGTCATCCGCGCGGCTCACGCGGGCGTCGTCGACAAGGTCGATGCCGCCCACGTGGTTGTCTACTCCGACGAGCACGGTGCCGAGGACTACGAGCTGCCCAAGTACCAGCGCTCCAACCAGAGCACCTGCATCAACCACCGCCCCATCGTCCACGTGGGCGACCGCGTCGAGGCAGGACAGCCCCTGGCCGACGGTACCTCGATCGATCACTCCGAGCTCGCGCTCGGCGTGAACCTCACCGTGGCCTACATGCCGTGGGAGGGCTACAACTACGAGGACGGCATCATCGTCTCCGACCGTGTGGTCCAGGAGGACTTGCTCACCTCGATCAACATCTCCCGCCACGAGATCGACGCGCGCGACACCAAGCTCGGCCCCGAGGAGATCACCCGCGAGATCCCCAACCAGTCCGAGGAGATGCTCGCGAACCTCGACGACGATGGCATCATCCGCATCGGCGCCGAGGTCGGCCCTGGTGACATCCTTGTCGGCAAGGTCACGCCCAAGGGCGAGACGGCCCTCACCGCCGAGGAGCGCCTGCTCCGCGCAATCTTTGGCGCCAAGGCCCACGACGTGCGCGACACCTCGCTCAAGATGCCCCATGGCGCCTACGGCCGCGTCGTCGACGTCGTGCGCTTCAGCCGCGAGGCCGGAGACGACCTCCAGCCCGGCGTGAACGAGCTCGTCCGTGTCTTCGTCGCCCAGCGCCGCAAGATCCAGCAGGGCGACAAGATCTCCGGCCGCCACGGCAACAAGGGCGTCGTGTGCAAGGTCCTCCCCGTCGAGGACATGCCCTACATGGCCGACGGCACCCCCGTCGACGTCCTTCTCGACCCGCTGGGCGTTCCTTCTCGTATGAACGTCGGCCAGCTGCTCGAGTGCCACCTCGGCTGGGGTGCTGCCCACGGCTGGGACGACACCACCGCAGACTCCGAGACCTACGTCCCCGGCCCCATCCCCGTCGCCACGCCGGTCTTTGACGGCGCGACCGACAAGGAGGTCGCTGAGATCATCCGCCGCACCAACGTGAACCTCATGAACAAGGCCATGCTGGAGTACGGCAAGCACATGAACGCCGCCTTCGTGCCGCAGCTCAACGACCGTGGCAAGACCACGCTCTATGACGGCCGCACAGGCGAGGCGTTCAAGAGCCCCATCACGGTTGGCACCTCCTACATCCTGAAGCTCGGCCACATGGTCGATGACAAGATCCACGCGCGTTCGACCGGCCCCTACAGCCTTGTCACGCAGCAGCCTCTGGGCGGCAAGGCCCAGTTCGGCGGCCAGCGCTTCGGCGAGATGGAGGTTTGGGCCCTCTACGCCTACGGCGCGGCCAACGTCCTCCAGGAGATTCTCACGGTCAAGTCCGACGACACCAACGGCCGCGTCAAGACCTACGAGGCCATCGTCAAGGGCGAGAACGTGCCCCCCGCAGGCATTCCCGAGTCCTTCAAGGTCCTCGTCAAGGAGATGCGCTCCCTCGCGCTCGACATCGAGCCCATCTCCTACAGGAAGAAGGCCGAGCCCAAGGCCGAGGAGGAGAAGCCCGCGGCCAAGGAGAACCCCGTGGACGTCTTCGCCAACATCAATACCACCGACGACCTCGTCAAGGGCCTTGCCCGCGACCTCGGCGAGTCCGACGACCTCGTCGGCGACGCCAACAGCGATAAGGAGTAGCGACTGTGGCAGAATTCGATACCACCGACTTCGACGCTATCAAGATCTCGCTCGCCTCTGCCGACCAGATTCGCAGCTGGTCGCACGGTGAGGTCAAGAAGCCCGAGACCATCAACTACCGCACGCTCAAGCCCGAGAAGGACGGCCTGTTCTGCGAGAAGATCTTTGGTCCCGTGAAGGACTGGGAGTGCGCCTGCGGCAAGTACAAGGGCATTCGCTTCAAGGGCATCGTCTGCGAGCGCTGCGGCGTCGAGGTGACCACCGCAAAGGTGCGTCGCGAGCGCATGGGCCACATCGAGCTTGCCGCTCCCGTGAGCCACATCTGGTACTTCAAGAGCCCCGCGAGCTTCCCCATGTCGCGTCTTCTCGACATGAAGAGCAAGGACCTCGAGAAGGTCCTCTACTTCGCGAGCTACGTGATTACCGACGTCGACACCGAGGCCCGCGAGGCTGATGCCGACGACCTCAAGGAGGAGCTGGCCGCAGACATCGAGGAGCTGGACGCCGAGCGTGACGACCAGATCGAGCGCCTGAAGGAGCAGGGCCAGGCCTCCGGGGACGAGTTCGACGACGTCGAGCCTCTCTCCGCTGAGGAGGTCCGCGCCGGCATCGCCGACCTCGAGGAGGAGTACGAGGAGGAGAAGGCGCTTCGCCGCGAGTCATACGAGCAGTTCATGCAGCTCGAGAAGCGTCAGCTCATCTCCGACGAGGCGCTCTTCTCCGAGCTCAAGCGCTACTACGGCATCTACTTCAAGGGCGGCATGGGCGCCGAGGCCGTCCGCGAGCTGCTTCGCGGCATCGACCTCGAGAAGGAGGCCACTGAGCTTCGCGCCATCATCGCCTCCGAGGACTCCCAGAAGCAGAAGCGCGAGAAGGCTATCAAGCGCCTCGAGATCGTCGACGCCTTCCTCAAGGGCGGCAACGACCCCGCGAACATGATCCTCGACGTCATCCCCGTGATTCCGCCCGACCTGCGCCCCATGGTGCAGCTCGACGGCGGCCGCTTCGCTGCGTCGGACCTGAACGACCTCTACCGTCGCGTGATTAACCGCAACAACCGACTCAAGAGGCTGCTCGACCTCGACGCCCCCGCGATCATCGTCAACAACGAGAAGCGCATGCTCCAGGAGTCCGTCGACGCCCTCTTCGACAACGGCCGCCGTGGCCGTCCCGTCACCGGCCGTGGCGGACGCCCGCTCAAGTCGCTCGCCGAGGCCCTCAAGGGCAAGCAGGGCCGCTTCCGCCAGAACCTGCTGGGCAAGCGCGTCGACTACTCCGGCCGCTCGGTCATCGTCGTCGACCCGCACCTCAAGCTGCACCAGTGCGGCCTGCCCTCGGCCATGGCGCTCGAGCTCTTCAAGCCCTTCGTGATGCGCCGCCTGGTCGAGCTGGGCAAGGTCGAGAACATCAAGGGCGCAAAGCGCGCCATCGACCGCGGCATGCCCGCCGTGTGGGACGTGCTCGACGAGGTCATCCAGGACCGCCTGGTGCTTCTCAACCGCGCTCCTACGCTGCACCGCCTCTCAATCCAGGCCTTCGAGCCGGTCCTCGTCGAGGGCAAGGCGATCCACCTGCACCCGCTGGTGTGCGCCCCCTTCAACGCCGACTTCGACGGCGACCAGATGTCGGTCCACGTGCCGCTCTCCACGCAGGCGCAGACTGAGGCCCGCGTCCTCATGCTCTCGACCAACAACCTGCGCAAGCCGGCCTCCGGCGAGGTCGTTACCGTTCCGTCCCAGGACATGGTCTTCGGCACGTACTTCCTCACCACAGCCAAGGACGGCGCCCAGGGAGAGGGCCGCGTCTTCGCCGACTTCGACGACGCGATTCTCGCCTTCGACAACCGTGACGACCTGGACATCCAGGCCAATATCAAGGTTCGCGTGAGGGCGCAGGACGCCAACGTCGTCGAGAACGGCCGCAGGATCTTCCGCACGTTCGACAAGTGGAACAGCCCTGTGGACTACGACGTCACCGAGCACTCGGTCCGCGTCGAGACCACGGTCGGCCGCGTGATCTTCAACACGCAGTGCCTGCCTGCCGACTACCCCTTCATCAACTACAAGATGAACAAGGGCGACATCAAGAACCTCGTGAACGACGCTTGTGACCGCTACAGCACGGCCGATGTCGAGCCCATCCTCGACGCCATCAAGGAGACGGGCTTCCACTACGCGACCGTCGCCGGCCTTACGGTCTCGGTCTGGGATGCCGTCATTCCGCCCGAGAAGCAGGAGATGCTCGCCGAGGCCCAGGACAAGGTCGACGAGATCAACGAGTACTACGAGGACGGCTTCCTCTCCGAGAGGGAGCGCCACGTCGAGGTCGTCAACGCCTGGACCGAGTGCACCAACGAGCTGGGCTCCAAGATGCTCGAGGGCTTCGCCGAGGACAACCCCATCTACATGATGGCCGACTCTGGCGCCCGTGGTTCCAAGACGCAGCTTCGTCAGCTCGCCGGCATGCGTGGCCTCATGGCTGATATGTCCGGCGACACCATCGACCTGCCCATTAAGGCGAACTTCCGCGAGGGCCTGCTGCCGCTTGAGTACTTCATCTCCACCTACGGCGCCCGCAAGGGCCTCGTGGACACGGCGTCCCACACGTCCGACTCCGGCTACCTCACCCGTCGTCTGGTCGACGTGGCCCAGGACGTCATCGTCCGCGAGGAGGACTGCGGCACCGACGAGGCAGTGACCTACCCGCTCATCAAGCCGGGCGAGACCGACGTGGATGCCGACCTCATCGGCCGCTGCGCCCTCAACGACATCGTTGATCCGGCAACCGGCGAGGTGCTCATCGCCCGTGACGGCTACATCGAGTCCAAGGACGACCTCAAGATGCTCGTGGCCCACGGGCTTAAGAAGGTCCAGCTGAGGGCCCTTCTCACCTGCAAGTCTAAGTATGGCGTCTGCCAGAAGTGCTACGGCTGGGACCTCTCGACCCGTCGTCCCGTCAACATCGGCACGGCCGTCGGCATCATCGCCGCCCAGTCCATTGGCGAGCCGGGCACGCAGCTCACGATGCGCACGATTCACTCCGGCGGCGTCGCCGGCGCCGACGACATCACGCAGGGCCTCCCCACGGTCGCCCGCATGTTCGACGTCGTCGGCAACGTCAACGAGAAGATCCTCGGTCGCGAGGCGGACCTCGCGCCTGTCTCGGGCACCCTGCTCATCACGCCCGAGCAGACCGAGTACCTCATCCGCATCGTCGACACCGACGACCACTCCCGCATCCTCGAGGAGTGGCGCATCCCCGCGTCCGCGCGCTTCATGCCGGGCATCGAGGACGGCGTCGAGGTCCGTGCCGGCGACCAGGTCACCCGTGGCTTCGTCAACTTCCGCAAGCTGCGCAAGCTCACCGACATCGAGTCGACGATGCACACCTTCGTCGCCTCAGTCAAGGACGTCTACACCTCCCAGGGCGTCGACCTCAACGACAAGCACATCGAGGTCATCGCCCGCCAGATGCTGCGTCGCGTCCAGGTGACCAACCCCGGTGACTCCCAGTACCTGCTCGGCCAGTACGTTGACCGCTACGTCTTCGCCGACACGGTGCGCAACGTTGCCCTGGCCGGCGGAACCCCGCCCGAGGCGGAGCCCGTCATTCTCGGCACCCTCAAGGTCGCAAGCTCCATCGACTCCTGGCTGTCCAGCGCGTCGTTCATCCGCACCGCGGGCGTGCTCACGGACTCCTCCATCGCCGGTGACGTGGACCACCTGCTCGACCTCAAGTCCAACGTCATCGTGGGCAAGCAGATTCCTGCCGGTACCGGCCTCTCCGCGTACCGCGGCGTCGAGCTTACCTACCACGGCACCAAGATCGACGGCCCCACCTCCCCGCAGGCCCAGAGCCTGCCCGAGTGGGCCCCCGACGAGCTCAAGGGCATCGAGGAGAAGCTTCCCAAGCAGCTCGACTGGGTGGGCGACGACTACGGCTACGGCGGGGTCTACTCGAAGAACGGCCGCACCCTCTCCAGCGAGGACGCGAAGCTCTACCTCTTCGACGACCTTGGCGTCTCGCAGCGCTGGACCAACAAGTTCAGCGAGGTGGGCATCGAGACCGTGGGCGACCTCATTGGCAAGACCGAGGACGACCTGCTGCGCATCGACGGCATTGGTGCCAAGGCCATCGAGGAGCTCCGCGACGGCCTCGAGGCGCGCGGTCTGCTCTACATCCTCGAGCCCGATGACGACGAGGCGGATTCCGAGGACCTCTCACAGCTCCTCAACATGGTCTTCTCGCCCGACGCGGACTCCGACATCATGCTCGGCACCGCGGCTCCCGCAAAGCACCACTACGACGACGAGCTTATCGGCGGGTCCTCCGATGCGCAGTCCAACGACTCCGATGTCATCAACGAGGACCTGGGCTCCCTGGACGACCTGCTCTCGCAGGTGGTCAAGCAGGAGAACTCCTCCGATGACGGTGACGAGGACAACGAGTAACCCACGTACGGGTCGGGCGGTGCGCTTGCTGTCACGATGAAAGATTGGGCCCCGGCTTCGTGCCGGGGCCCTTTTCGTGTGCAGGAGTGTGGCCTCTGAGGAACAACCGGGTACCATGACCAGGATTAGAACGTTGCGCGGTTAACGATGGGGGAGACCTATGAACGAGGCGTGCTCGAGAGACCTTCTCGACGAGTACCTTTCCAACGATGACGTGGTCTACGATGCCACGCAGATATTCGACGCACTCTCTGATTTCACGCGCTTCCGCATATTGGGCGCGCTTTCGCTGGGCGAGAAGAGCGTCTCTGACCTCGAGGAGATTTGCGCCGTCTCTCAATCGGCCATATCGCACCAGCTCAGGCTGCTGCGTGACCGTGGGTTGGTGACCGCCCGCCGCGACGGCCGTCGCGTGATCTACTCGCTGGCAGACGAGCACGTGATCACGCTCATCTCGGTTGGCCTCCTGCACGCGGCCGAGCCCGTTCGCGCCAGCGAGGAGTAGGCGCTTCTCAGTCGTTCGGGAACCCATAACCTCCTTCTTTATCGGTATCTGTGAACTGTGCTACGGCTGACCTGCGGAAATGCAACAGCCGTTTCACAGATACCGATAAAGAAGGAGGAGGGGGGAGAAGAGGGCGGGCGCTGGCTGTCGAGGAGCACCTTGACCAGGAAAAGGTTGTCGTGGTAGTGTTCACATGAACACGTGCTCATGTATTCACGAAAGTGAAGCCACGGGTACCAAGGATTCCAGCCGAACCAACGGAGGACGCGATGTCTTGCTCATGCTGCCACCACGACGAGGACGAGAAGGACGAGAGGGCCGCCTGCGCCGCATGCTCCGAAGACGATGAAGAACTCGAGGGCGAGGGCGAAGAAGAGGACGACGATGACGAGGACCCTGCGGTCCTCAAGCGTCGCATCGTCATCGCTGCCGTTATGCTCGTCGCGGCAGTCGTCGTCCAGCGGCTGACGACCCTTCCCCCCTGGGCGCAGCTCCTTCTCTACCTGCCCTCCTACGTGGTCGCCGGCGGCAGCGTGGTTGCCGAGGCGGCCGAGTCCCTCGCGCACGGACGCCCCTTCGACGAGGACTTCCTCATGTCCATCGCCACCATCGGCGCCCTGCTCATAGGCTTTGTCCCTGGCGGAGAGCCCCAGTTTGCCGAGGCCGTCTTCGTGATGCTCTTCTTCCAGGTGGGCGAGCTCTTCGAGGGCATCGCGGAGGGCAACTCCCAGCGCTCGATCAAGGAGCTTCTCGACATTCGCCCAGACACCGCCAACGTGGAGCGCAACGGCGAAGTTGCGGTTGTCGATCCCAACGACGTGCAGGTGGGGGAGGTCATCCTCGTTCGTCCCGGCGAGAAGGTCCCCCTTGACGGAACCGTGATCGAAGGCAGCTCGAGCCTGGACACCCGCGCCATCACCGGCGAGTCCGTCCCTCGCTCGGTCACGCTCGGCCAGGATGTCTTCTCCGGGTGCGTAAACCTCTCCAGCGTCCTTCGCCTGCGGGTGACCAAGGCCTTTGGCGAGTCAACGGCGAGCAAGATCATCGACCTCGTAAAGAACGCCGGCTCCAATAAGTCCCACTCCGAGAAGATCATCAAGCGCTTTGCCAGGGTCTATACGCCCGTCGTCGTATACCTCGCCATCGCCGTGGCAGTCCTGCCGCCACTCGTCTCGGGGGACTTTGGAGGCACCTTCGCCACGTGGCTGCTGCGCGCTCTTACCTTCCTCGTGGTCTCGTGCCCCTGCGCGCTGGTCCTCTCGGTGCCCCTTACGTTCTTCGGGGGCATAGGAAACGCTTCCAAGCACGGCATCCTCGTGAAGGGCTCCAACTACCTCGAAGCCCTGGCCAAGGCCCAGACCATCGTCTTCGACAAGACGGGGACCCTTACCAAGGGCGTGTTCAAGGTCACCACGGTCCACCCGTCCACCCTGAACGAGGAGCAGCTTCTCCACCTCGCAGCGCACGTCGAGAGCAACTCCACGCACCCCATAGCCTCGGCGCTCCGTGACGCCTATCCCAGCGACAACGACGGCTGCACCGTGACTGACGTCACCGAGGAGGCAGGCCGGGGCGTGATTGCCACAGTCAATGGTCACCACGTGGCAGTTGGCAACGATTGCCTGATGGACGAGGTGGGCGCTACATGGGAGGGGTGCTATACTACCGGCGGGACCATTATCCACGTGGCCGTAGACGGGGAGTACGCCGGCCACATCCACATCTCCGACGAGGTCAAAGACGACGCCCCGGAGGCAATCGCCAGCATCAAGGCCGAGGGAGTGCGTCGCTGCGTGATGCTCACCGGCGACCGCAAGGAGGCCGCATCGAGCGTCGCGAATAAGCTCGACCTTGACGAGTACCACGCAGAGCTTCTCCCCGCAGGCAAGGTCGAGCAGGTCGAGCGCCTTCTCTCCGAGCGCGAAGGCGATGCCACGCTCGCCTTCGTGGGCGATGGCATCAACGATGCGCCGGTTCTCGCGCGAGCGGACGTGGGCATCGCAATGGGGGCCATGGGCTCGGACGCCGCGATCGAGGCCGCTGACGTGGTCCTCATGGACGACAGGCCATCCAAGATCGCCACGGCCATCCGCATCGCTCGCCGCACCATCCGAATTGCCCGCCAGAACATCGTCTTCGCCATCGCCGTCAAGGTAGCGATTCTCTGCCTTGCGGTTGTTGGACTTGCTCCCATGTGGCTCGCCGTCTTTGGTGACGTGGGCGTGATGGTGCTCTGCGTCCTCAACGCGACGCGTGTTCTCCGCAACTAGAAGCCGTTTGGGGAGTAGGCGGACTAGAGAACGCTAAAAGTGGGATACTCACCACAGTGCTGCGCGGGAGGAGCGCGGCCGGACTAGTGCGAAAGGGAGACCGTCATGAAGCTGTTGCGTGCGATGCGTGAGCCCCTGAAGTACGTCCAGGGCAAGGGCGCCCTGCTCAAGTTCAAGGACGAGATGGGCTACATGGGCAAGCGCTGGCTCTTCGTCTGCTCGAGGAGCGGCTACAAGGCCTGCCACGACCAGCTCGAGGAGAGCTTCGGCGACGCCGATGACTATCGTCGCTACGAGGTCTTTGGCGGCATCTCGAGCAAGGGCGAGATTGCCAAGATGCAGGCGATAGTCGAGGAGGACAAGATCGATACCGTTGTCGCCGTCGGCGGCGGCTCCGCGGTCGATACCGCAAAGGCAACTGCCTACTACACTGGCAAGCACGTGGTGATCATCCCCACTGTTGCTGCGACGGACGCCCCCTGCACCGGCCTCTCCGTCATCTACAACGATGACGGAAGCTTTGACAAGTACCTGTTCTATCCCACCAACCCCGATGCGGTCATGGTGGACTCGCAGGTCATCGCCAACGCCCCTGTGCGCTTCCTGGTTGCCGGCATGGGCGACGCCCTGGGCACCTACTTCGAGGGCCGCGCATCCCTGCGCACCGAGTCCCCGAGCCTTGAGGGCACCGGCATCACGCGTGCAGGCATGGCCCTCGCGAAGCTCTGCTACCAGACGCTGCGCGACTACGGCACCCAGGCGCTCGCCGCGTGCGAGAAGCACGTGGTGACTCCCGCCCTTGATGCCATCATCGAGGCAAACGTCTACCTGTCAGGCGTCGGTGCTGACAACGTCAACTGCGCCGCTGCGCACTCCTTCTATAACGGCCTCACCTCGCTCGGTGGCCACAGCGTGCCTCACGGCAACTGCGTTGCCTTCGGAACGCTGGTGCAGCTCACGCTCGAGGGCGCCACGGAGGAGGAGTTCCTCGACGTGCAGGAGTTCTGCCTTGAGGTGGGTCTGCCGGTCACGCTGAGCGAGCTGGGTGTCAAGACCGACGACGAGATCCGTACCATTGCCAAGAACGCCTGCGTCCCCGGCGAGACGATCCACAACCTTGCCGGAGACGTCACTCCTGATGAGCTCTATGCCGCCATCGTGGCCACCGATGCCATTGGCAGGGCGGTCCTGGGCCTGGACGACGAGGAGGACTAGCGCCTCTCGCCAGTCCAGAGAAGGCACTATCTGAGGGCGGGGCGTCACTTTGGTGGCGTCCCGCCCATCTCTCAAGAAGGCGAGCGGATTGCGTGTACGAAGCGTGGAGAAGAGATACGCCCGGTCCCGTGGCTTTTTGACAACTGCAGGGGGCGCGCGTAACGTATCACCTCGCGCCAATCCAGGGCGACGGTGCTGCGCTGCCCTTAAGATTCGTGTACAAGCACGTAGATAGGTATAGAAGGAGAGAACTTTGCCTACCATCAACCAGCTCGTCCGCCACAGCCGCGTGAGCGTCAAGGCCAAGTCCAAGAACGCAGCGCTCCAGCACAACCCCCAGAAGCGCGGCGTCTGCACCCGCGTCTTCACCACCACGCCCAAGAAGCCTAACTCCGCCCTCCGCAAGGTCGCCCGTGTGCGCCTCGTGAACGGCATCGAGGTCACCGCCTACATCCCGGGCGAGGGCCACAACCTCCAGGAGCACTCCATCGTGCTCATCCGCGGTGGCCGCGTGCGCGACCTCCCTGGTGTCCGCTACAAGATCATCCGTGGCGCCTATGACTGCGCTGCCGTCCAGAACCGCAAGAAGGCCCGTTCCCGCTACGGCGCCAAGCGCGGCAAGTAAACCATCGCAAGCAACGCAAGCAAACCGTTCTAGGGAGATATAAACATGCCGCGTCGTGCAGCAGCAGTGCGTCGTGAGGTCCAGCCTGACGCCGTCTACAACAACCGCCTCGTGACCCAGCTCATCAACAAGGTCCTTCTCGATGGCAAGAAGGCCACCGCGGAGCGCATCGTCTACGGTGCCTTCAACATGGTCGCCGAGAAGACCGGCGAGGATCCCCTCTCCGTCTTCAAGAAGGCCATGGACAACATCCGTCCTACGCTCGAGGTCAAGCCCAAGCGCGTCGGTGGCGCTACCTACCAGGTGCCCATGGAGGTCAACTCCCGTCGTGCAACCACGCTCGCCATCCGCTGGCTCGTGAACTTCTCTCGCGCCCGCAAGGAGAAGACCATGGCCGAGCGTCTCGCCAACGAGATCATGGACGCCGCCAACGGCGTCGGCGCCTCCGTCAAGCGTCGCGAGGACCTCTACAAGATGGCCGAGGCCAACCGCGCGTTCTCTCACTACCGCTTCTAGTCCGGGGGTAGCTGCATATGGCAAAGATGAAGTACAAGCTCGAAGACCTGCGAAACATCGGCATCATGGCCCACATCGATGCCGGCAAGACCACTACCACCGAGCGCATCCTCTACTACACCGGCAAGACCCACAAGATCGGCGAGGTCCACGACGGTGCAGCCACCATGGACTGGATGGTCCAGGAGCAGGAGCGCGGCGTGACCATCACCTCCGCGGCCACCACGTGCTTCTGGAAGGACCACGTCATCCAGATCATCGACACCCCGGGTCACGTGGACTTCACGGCCGAGGTCGAGCGCTGCCTGCGCGTCCTCGACGGCGCCGTCGCGGTGTTTGACGCCGTCGCCGGCGTCCAGCCGCAGTCCGAGACCGTCTGGCGCCAGGCCGCGAAGTACAACGTGCCTCGCATCGCCTTCATCAACAAGTTCGACCGCGTGGGCGCCGACTTCTTCCACGCTATCGACACCATGAAGGAGCGCCTCTCCGCCCCCGCCGTGGCTGCGCAGATCCCCATGGGCTCCGAGTCCAACTTCTGGGGTCTCGTCGACCTGGTCACCATGACCGCGTGGGACTTCAAGGAGGACGCCAAGGGCATGATCTACCCCGAGCCCATGGAGTCCATCCCCGAGGAGTTCGCTGACCTCGCCCAGGAGAAGCGCGAGGAGCTTCTCGACGCTGCCTCCAACTTCTCCGACGAGCTCATGGAGGCCGTCCTCGAGGAGAAGGACGTCCCCGTCGACCTCCTCAAGGCCGCCATCCGCAAGGGCGTCATCGCAAACGAGCTCAACCCCGTCTTCGTGGGCTCCGCCTACAAGAACAAGGGCATCCAGGAGCTTCTCGACGCCGTTGTCGACTACCTGCCCAGCCCGCTCGACGTTCCCGAGATCGACGGCAAGAACCTCAAGGGTGAGCCCGAGGTCCGTCACGCGGATCCCAAGGAGCCCTTCTCGGCCCTCGCCTTCAAGATCATGACCGACCCCTACGTGGGCAAGCTTACCTACATCCGCGTGTACTCCGGTCAGGCTGAGGCTGGCTCCTACGTCTACAACTCCGTCAAGGACTCCAAGGAGCGCCTGGGCCGCATCCTCGAGATGAACGCCAACGACCGCGTGGACCGCGAGGAGTGCTCCGCTGGCGACATCGTCGCCTGCGTCGGCCTCAAGAACACCCAGACCGGTGACACGCTCTGCGATGAGCACAAGCCCATCGTCCTCGAGTCCATCAAGTTCGCCGACCCCGTCATCGACGTCGCCGTCGAGCCCAAGACCAAGGCCGAGCAGGAGAAGATGTCCGTTGGCCTCGCCAAGCTGGCCGAGGAGGACCCGACCTTCCGCGTCCACACCGACCAGGAGACCGGCCAGACCATCATCGCCGGAATGGGCGAGCTTCACCTCGAGATCATCGTCGACCGCCTGCGCCGCGAGTTCAAGGTCGACTGCAACGTGGGCAAGCCCCAGGTCGCCTACCGCGAGACCGCCGGTCACGCCGTCCAGCACGCAGAGGGCAAGTTCGTCCGCCAGTCCGGTGGCCGCGGCCAGTATGGTCACGCGATCATCGACATGGAGCCCAACGAGGAGGGCAAGGGCTACGAGTTCGTCAACGCCATCGTCGGCGGCGTCGTGCCCAAGGAGTACATCCCCTCGATCGACAAGGGCATCCAGGAGGCGCTCGAGAGCGGCGTCATCGCCGGCTACCCCGTCGTCGACATCAAGGTGACCCTCGTCGATGGCTCCTACCACGAGGTCGACTCCTCCGAGGCCGCCTTCAAGATCGCCGGCTCCATGGCGATCAAGGACGCCCTCAAGAAGTCCGATCCCGTCCTCCTCGAGCCGATCGAAGAGGTCGAGGTTGAGACCCCCGAGCAGTACATGGGCGACGTCATGGGCAACCTGTCCTCTCGTCGCGGCAAGATCGAGGGCATGGAGGACCGCAAGGACACCAAGGTCATCCGCGCCAAGGTGCCCCTGGGCGAGATGTTTGGCTACGCCACCGACCTCCGCTCCCAGACGCAGGGTCGCGCGAGCTACACCATGCAGTTCAGCGCTTACGAGCCCGTCCCGAAGGCCGTCCGCGACGAGATCGTCGCCAAGGCCGGCGGCGCCGCTTCCTAGTTAACGACCACGAGCGATAGCTCATTTACGGAGGTTTACAGTGTCAAGCCAGAAGATCAGGATTCGCCTCAAGGGCTACGATCACGAGGTCGTCGACCAGTCCGCCAAGCTCATCGTGGACACTGCTCAGAAGACCGGCGCCCGCGTCTCCGGCCCCATCCCCCTGCCCACCGAGCGCAACCTCTACACGGTCATCCGCTCGCCGCACAAGGACAAGGACTCCCGCGAGCAGTTCGAGATGCTTACCCACAAGCGCCTCATCGACATCCTCGACCCCAGCAGCTCCACCGTCGACTCGCTCATGCGTCTTGACCTTCCTGCGGGCGTGGACATCGAGATCAAGCTCTAGTTCCAGCGTCTCTGGAAGTTGAAGTAATAGGGGCCCGTCTCCACATGGAGGCGGGCCCCTTTCTCGTCTGCGGGATTGAGTTCCCCGGCATTTCGATTTCATGTGGGATTGAGTTGCCCGGCATTTCAATCCCGCGATTCCATGGGTACGGGTAGTATTTACAGCGTTGAATCTCGATGCGAGGGGGTCGCATGTACTGTCCTCAGTGCGGAAGGAAGCTTGCGGGCACGGAGAAGTTCTGCCCAAACTGCGGGTTCGACCTTGCCTTGCCCACCGTGAGTGCAGGTAGGGGCTCTGTGGCGGGCCCAGCACAAGGGCCGCGTAAAGAGGGAGCCGGCAAGGCCATCCAAACCACGAGCGGCGTGGCGCCCTCGGAGCTGGTGACCCTCACCGCAGCGCTGCTCGTGGGAATCGCCGCCTTCCTGCCCTTTCTCCTGGTCTCTGGTGTGAGCTACGACTATTCTGTTGCGCTCACGGACGCCCCGGACGGGGCGGTGCTCGTCCTGCTCGCCATCGCGACGGCAATTCTCCCCATGGTGCATCGCCGTACGGCCTCGCTTGTCCTTTCCTCGATCACGACTGCCTTCTCCCTCTTTGAGGCCTGCTCCGTCGCCCTCATGATGCTCGGCTCCACGCAAACCACGTACTACGTGACGTTTGGGGCGGGGTATTGCCTGCTCGCACTGGGAATAGCAATGGGTGTTCTCTCGGTGGTCCTTCTCGCCCGCGATGTGATGCACGAGAAGCGCGAGCGCCAGAGCGCCATGGGCTCGTTCATACCTGCAAGTGGCCGCGTACCGGACCAACGCTAGGCGTGCATCGCGCAGAATCAGGCGTCCGGGGGGTATGGATACGCCCGACAACGCGGAATGCGAATCCCCAGCTCCCGGGGGCAGAAAAAACTGTTAAGACATTGTGAATGCCCGGTCCTGCGTGTAAACTAGACAGGCTGCGCTAATGGGGAGAGTTATGTCTCGTTCAAGAGCGTGGCGCATACAGGACGTGGTCCGCTGGGGAGGGCAGAGGAGCTGCCCCGATGTCCCATGACCACCGAGGGTAAGGAATGAGCATGGTCAGCACGATCCTTGGCCGCAAGCTCGGAATGACGCAGGTGTGGGATGAGGACGACAACGTCGTCCCCGTCACCGTCATCCAGGCTGGCCCCTGCACCGTCTCGCAGGTGAAGACGAAGGCGACTGACGGCTACGACGCCGTCCAGATTGGCTTCGGAGACATCAAGTCCAAGCACGTCAACAAGCCCATGGCTGGTCACTTTGCCGCCCACGGCGTCGAGCCCATGCGCTACCTGCGCGAGGTCCGCGTCGAGAACGGCGAGGAGCACCACACCGGCGACGTCGTCACCGTCGCCGACTTTGCCGACGTCAAGTCCGTCGACGTCATCGGCACCTCCAAGGGCAAGGGCTTCCAGGGCACCGTCAAGCGCTGGAACTTCTCCCGCGGCCCCATGACCCACGGCTGCCGCAACCAGCGCAAGCCCGGCTCCATCGGCCAGTGCGCCTATCCCGCCCGCGTCCGCAAGGGCCTGCACATGTACGGCCACATGGGCGACGAGCGCGTCACCGTCAAGAACCTCAAGCTCGTCCGCGTCGATGCCGAGCAGAACCTCATGCTCATCAAGGGTGCCGTCCCCGGCGGCAAGAACGCCCTGGTCCAGGTCCGCATGGCCTAGGGGCCCACGCGAGTAGGCACACACTTAGGCTAACAAGGAGGACTCATGTCCAAGTACGACATCAAGAACGTCGAGGGGCAGGCGGCCGGCCAGGCCGACCTCTCCGACGACGTCTTCGGCATCGAGCCGAACATCCCGGTCATCCATCAGGTCGTGGTCTGCCAGGACGCCTGCCTGCGTCAGGGCACCCACTCCACCAAGAACCGTCACGAGGTCTCCGGCGGCGGTCGCAAGCCTTGGCGCCAGAAGGGCACCGGCCGTGCCCGCCAGGGCTCCATCCGCGCAGCCCAGTGGACCGGCGGCGGCGTTGTCTTTGGCCCCACCCCGCGCGACCACTCCAAGCGCATCAACAAGAAGATGGTCAAGCTCGCAATGAGGTCCGTGCTCTCCGGCAAGGTCGCCGACTCCGAGCTCGTCCTCGTTGACGCCCTCTCCTTCGAGAAGCCCTCGACCAAGCAGGCCAAGGCCGTTCTCGACGCCCTCGGCGTCTCGGGCAAGCGCGTGACCGTGGTCATCCCCGATGACGACGTCAACAGCTACCTCTCCTTCCGCAACCTGGAGAGGGTCAACTGCATCGCCGTCTCCGAGGCCAACACCCGCAACCTCATCGACAACGGTGCCCTCGTCATGACCACCGCCATCGCGAAGCAGCTCGAGGAGGTGCTTGCATAATGCAGTCCGTCTACGACGTCATCATCCGCCCCGTCGTCTCCGAGCGTTCCTACGACCTCATGGAGCAGGGCAAGTACACCTTCGAGGTTGCCAAGAAGGCTCCCAAGGAGGAGATCGCCGAGGCCGTTGAGAAGCTCTTCAACGTCCACGTGGTCAAGGTCAACACCATCAACGTGCGTGGCAAGGCCAAGCGCGTCCGCTATCAGGTTGGCATGACCCGCAGCTGGAAGAAGGCCATCGTGACGCTCGCCCCCGGTGAGCAGATCGAGATCTTCGCTACCCAGCAGCAGGCCGACGCCGAGTAGCAAGCCCGCCCGGCCCCTTCGGGGGCTCGGGCGCTCATGCCGCGCATGATGGATACGCGCGGTACCGTGGTAATCCGGTGTCACCCCGCCAATCCCTGAGCAGGGTGGCCAACGGAAACAGAAGGGAAAGAAGTAATGGCAGTTAAGCACCTCAAGCCTACGAGCGCTGGCAGGCGCTTCCAGACGGTCTCGGACTTCTCCGAGATTACCGCCTCCAAGCCCGAGAAGTCGCTCATTGAGCCGCTGCGCAAGAAGGGTGGCCGCAACAACAACGGCCGCGTCACCGTCCGTCACCAGGGCGGCGGCAACAAGCGCATGTATCGTCGCATCGACTTCAAGCGCCTCAAGGACGACGTGCCGGCCAAGGTCGCGACCATCGAGTACGACCCCAACCGCTCCGCTCGCATCGCGCTGCTCCACTACGTTGACGGCGCCAAGGCCTACATCCTCGCACCCGAGGGCCTCAAGGTCGGCGACACCGTCATCTCCGGCAAGTCCGGCGTGGACATCAAGCCCGGCAACTGCATGCCGCTCTCCGAGATCCCCGTTGGTACGCTCGTCCACAACGTGGAGTTCCAGCCCGGCAAGGGCGCGGCCATGGCCCGCTCTGCCGGCACCTCCGTCCAGCTCATGGGCAAGGACAACGGCTACGCGATCCTGCGCCTCCCGTCCTCCGAGCTTCGCCGCGTGCTCCTCACCTGCCGCGCCACCATCGGCGAGGTCGGCAACGCCGAGCACTCCAACATCGTCATCGGCAAGGCCGGTCGTCACCGCTGGGCAGGCGTCCGTCCCACCGTCCGTGGTACGGTCATGAACCCTGTCGACCACCCGCACGGCGGCGGCGAGGGCAAGAACCACACCTCCGGCCGTCCTTCCGTGACGCCCTGGGGCAAGCCCACCAAGGGTTACAAGACGCGCGACCCCAAGAAGGCCTCCAACAGGCTCATCATCCGTCGTCGCAAGTCCAAGTAGCAGTACACGAGTAGTAGGAGAAAGAAAGCATGAGCAGAAGTCTCAAGAAGGGTCCGTTCGTGGAGACTCGCCTCCTCGCGCGTGTCACCGCTATGAACGAGGCTGGCAAGAAGGACGTCATCAAGACCTGGTCCCGCTCCTCCACCATCTACCCGGAGATGGTCGGCCACACGATCGCGGTTCACGATGGTCGCAAGCACGTTCCCGTGTACATCACCGAGTCCATGGTCGGTCACAAGCTGGGCGAGTTCGCTCCCACCCGCACCTTCCGTGGCCACAAGGCTAACTAGGGGGTAAGCTCGAATGGCTAACACCGATTCCAACGAGGTCAGGGCCGTCGCACGCTACGTGCGCATCGCGCCGCGCAAGGCTCGCGCCGTCATCGACCTCATCCGCAACAAGCCGGTCGACAAGGCCCTCGAGACCCTGCAGTTCACCAAGCGTGCAGCTGCATACGATGTCTCGAAGGTCCTCCGTTCCGCCATCGCCAACGCCGAGAACAACAACGGCCTGCGCGGCGACGACCTGTACGTGAAGGCCTGCTACGTCGACGAGGGGCCCACGCTCAAGCGCATCCGTCCTCGCGCCAAGGGCTCCGCTTCGCGCATCAACAAGCGCACGAGCCACATCACCGTCATCGTCGCTCCTCGAAAGGAGGCGTAGGGAAAGCATGGGTCAGAAGGTTCAGCCTACCGGCTTCCGTCTCGGCATCACCGAGGACTGGCGTTCCCGTTGGTACGCCGATAAGAACTATGCCGAGAAGCTCGGCAACGATCTCGAGATCCGCAAGTTCCTCGAGAAGCGCCTCGAGAAGGCAGCCCTTTCCCGCGTCGACATCGAGCGCGCTGGCGACAAGGTGAAGGTCACCCTCTACACCGCCCGTCCGGGCATCGTGATCGGCAAGAAGGGCGCCGAGATCGACGTCCTGCGCTCCGACCTCGAGAAGGTCGCCAAGGTCGGCAAGGGCCAGGTCGCCGTTGACGTCGTCGAGGTCAAGCGCCCCGAGCTCGACGCCAACCTCGTTGCCCAGTCCATCGCAGAGCAGCTCGAGCAGCGCGTCGCCTTCCGTCGCGCCATGCGCAAGGCCGTCCAGTCCGCCCGCAAGGCCGGCGCCAAGGGCATCCGCATCCAGTGCTCCGGCCGTCTGAACGGCGCCGAGATGGGCCGTCGCGAGTGGTACCGCGAGGGTCGCGTGCCCCTGCACACCCTGCGTGCTGTCATCGACTACGGCACCGCTACCGCCCGCACCACCATGGGTGCCTGCGGCATCAAGGTTTGGATATATCAGGGCGAGAAGCTGCCCGGTCAGCCCAAGCCCACCCCGGCACTCGAGGGCTCTTCTCGTCCCCGTCGCGCCCGCAATGAGAGGAGGAGCCGTTAATGCTCGCACCTAAGCGCGTTATTCACCGCAAGGTCCAGCGCGGTTCCATGAAGGGCCACGCCAAGGGCAACACCAAGCTCTACTTTGGCGACTACGGCCTGAGGGCCGAGGAGGCTCACTGGATCACCAACCGCCAGATCGAGGCCGCCCGTGTCGCCATCACTCGTGAGATGAAGCGTGGCGGAAAGATCTGGATCACCATCTTCCCGGACAAGCCCATCACCAAGAAGCCGGCAGAGACCCGCATGGGTTCCGGTAAGGGCAACCCCGAGGAGTGGGTGGCCGTCGTGAAGCCTGGCCGCATCATGTTCGAGATCTCCGGCGTCGACGATGCCACCGCCAGGGAGGCCCTGCGTCTCGCCCAGCACAAGCTGCCCATCAAGACCAAGATCGTCACCCGCGCCGACCAGGACGGGGAGGAATAGCCACCATGAAGTACAAGGACATCCAGGCCCTCTCGGACGAGGAGCTTGCCAAGAAGCTGGATGACAGCAGGGCCGAGCTCTTCAACCTCCGTTTTCAGATGGCCACCAGCCAGCTGGACAACACCGCCCGTGTCAAGCTCGTGAAGCGTGACATCGCGCGCGTTCAGACCGAGATTCGCGCCCGTCAGATCGCCGCGGAGAAGTCCGCCGCACAGAAGTAGCAGGAGAGAGATAAGACATGGCAGAGACCGAAAGCAGGAACGCGCGTAAGGTTCGCACCGGAACCGTCGTCTCGCTCTCCGGCGACAAGACCGTGACGGTGAAGATCAGCTACCGCAAGCACCACCCCAAGTACGGCAAGATGATGACCATCTCCAAGAAGCTCCACTGCCACGACGAGAAGAACGAGTGTGGCCTGGGCGACACGGTGAAGGTCATGGAGACCCGCCCGCTGTCCAAGACCAAGCGTTGGCGCGTCGTCGAGATTGTCGAGAAGGCCAAGTAAGTAGCGAACACCCAGGATTCCCCATGTGCGCCGCTCGTGTGGGCGCACCTCTGGTGGGATATCGGTTCGGAGGAACATCACATGATTCAGATGGAGACCATGCTCAACGTCGCTGACAACAGCGGCGCCAGGCGCGTAAAGTGCGTCAAGGTCCTCGGTGGCTCCAAGCGCCGCTACGCTGGCCTCGGTGACGTCATCATCGGCGCGGTCCAGGAGGCAACCCCCGGCTCCGGCGTCAAGAAGGGCGACATCGTGCGCTGCGTCATCGTGCGCACCAAGAAGGAGGCCCGCCGCAAGGACGGCAGCTACATCCGCTTCGACCAGAACGCCTGCGTCCTGGTCGACAAGGAGGGCGAGCCCAAGGGTACGCGTATCTTCGGGCCCGTCGCCCGCGAGCTGCGCGATCGCAAGTACATGAAGATCGTCTCGCTCGCACCCGAGACGCTGTAAGGAGGCCTGGACACATGCCTAAGATGAACGTGAGGAAGGGCGACAAGGTCGAGGTCATCACCGGCAAGGACAAGGGCAAGCAGGGCGAGGTTCTGCGTGCCATGCCGAAGGATTCCAAGGTCGTTGTCGATGGCGCCGCCATTGTCAAGCGCCACACCAAGCCCAACGCCATGAACCAGCAGGGCGGCATCATCGAGAAGCCCGCCCCCATCCACGTCTCCAACGTCATGCTCGTTTGCCCCGTCTGCGGCAAGCGTACGCGCGTTGGCCACGATGTCGATGACAATGGCCGCAGGGTTCGCGTCTGCAAGAAGTGCGGCGCGAAGTTCTAAGCCTTTTGGCTCAGAATGCGTACGAAAGACGAACCCGGCTGCCGCATTGCGGCGGTCGGGTTCGTTTCATACTCGAATGTGGCTCGAGGGAGTTGAGGACCAATGCCATCTGTCGAGAACGTGTTGGTGAAGATTCCAGTCAGCGAGGAAGAGGCTGCCGCGATGAGGGCGGCAATGCCTGGGGCGACGTTTGACTTTGCAGCATCCGTGGGCGACACGAGCGGGCTCCCAAGGACCCCAAAGATCGCCTTGAATGCCGACCGCGTATCTCGCGCAGACGTCATCATCGGCAACGTGGCACCGTCCCTTATCAACGCGTCGCCACGGCTCCGATGGATCCAGCTTGGATCCGCGGGCTATGAGGCCTACCTAGCCGAAGGGGTGCTCGGGCCTTCCACCCTGCTGACAAACGCGTCGGGCGCCTACGGCCCGGCTGTTGCGGAGCACTGCTTTGCCATGCTTCTCTCACTCATGAAGCGTCTTCCCGCCTACCAAGATGACCAGCGCAAACACCGGTGGTCAGACGAGGGGATGGTGTCGAGCCTGTCTGGGGCGAAGGTCCTCGTTCTGGGCGCGGGCGACATCGGCCTGAGCTTTGCTGCGCTCTGCACGGCCGTGGGCGCAACGTGCGTTGGGGCCAAGCGGCATGTGCCAAGCGTCCTTACGCCTGCGTACGAGAGAGCCTTCTCGGCAGTGGTCTCCATGGCGGATCTGGCAAGGGGGCTGCCAGAGGCGGATGTGGTCGCAAGCTTCCTCCCAAGCTCCCCCGAGACGCGTGGGTTGGTTGATGAGGACTTTCTCGCCCGCATGAAGCCAGGCTCCTACCTGGTGAACGGTGGCAGGGGAGACCTGGTCGACCAGCAGGCGCTTCGCGGGGCGCTCGAGGATAGCAGGTTGGCAGGCGTGGGACTCGACGTGACGAATCCCGAGCCACTTCCCGAAGACGACCCTCTGTGGGACGCCCCCAACCTCATCATCACACCTCATGCGGCGGGGTTCTGGCACCTGCATTCGACACTCGAGCGCGTTGTCGCGCTGGCAACCGAGAACCTCGGCCGATACGCCAGGGGAGAGAGACTCGAGAACCTCGTGCGTGGGTAGTGCGCATCCCCCCTGTACTTATGGGTAAACACCAAAGTGGGGGCCCGCGCCCCGTTTCCACGGGGCGCGTCGACATCGGACGCGAGGCGTCCGACCAACCGAAGGGAGCACTATGTACGGATATGGATACGGCTACCGAAGCCCCAGCCTTGGGATAGACGCCATGGGCGGAATCTTCGTCACACTCCTGGTCATTGCGTTCATCGCTGCGATAGTCCTTGCCGTCGCGGGATACCGCAAGTACGTGAGCGACGGCACCGAACAGCCCTTCAGGCTGAAGGACCCAGGCACCTGGGGCCCGTTCCTGCGCTTCGACAAGCTGGTGATCGACAAGATCCTGAAGGCGCTCTACATCTTCTGCGCGATCTTCACGGCCCTCTTCTTCCTCGCCATCGTGCTTGCGAGCCTCGTCGACGGAATCGTGGCGTTTCTCGTCTCGCTCATCATGTGCGCAATTCTCTGCCTGATAACCGAGCTTTTAGAGCGCGTAACGTTCGAGTCGGTGATGCTGAGCGTGATCGTTACCCGCAACACCAACGACATCAAGGAGATGCTGCGGAACCGTCCTGCATCGCAGCTGCCGCCGGCCGAGGCCGATCCAGTGCCTCCAGTCGAGCCTGTGGCGCCTGCGGAGAAGGCCCCGGAGCCTCCCGCCCCGAAGGCATCCGCCCCACAGCCGCCTGAGCCTGAGCCCGCCGAGGCTCCGGAGGCGCCGGAGCCGAGTGAGCCGACGCCTCACGCCCCGTCGTTCTGCCCCGAGTGCGGCACCCCAGTCGAGCCGGGCTCTCACTTCTGTCGCGAGTGCGGAACAAAGCTCGATTAGACAAACCCCTCCACGAGCTAGATGACGGCCCCTTCTCGATTTAACGGGAGGGGGCCTTCTCGTGTTGATACTGAGGAGAATTTCTCGGCCGCACAAGCTGCCAAGAAGAGGGCTGGCACAAGAATCCCGGAAACACTATCATTTTACCTTGCGTCGCTAGGCAGGGATTATTCTGTCTCGCGGTGCAGGACATGGCTCCTGGGACTGCCACCCCAGGGGGTGCGAGAAAGAAACCCCGCACGTAAACCACCAAGATTTAAGGAGTGAACATGGCAGAAGAGAAGTACGTGCCCCGCCTCAAGCAGAAGTACTACGACGAGGTCCGCGACGAGCTGCAGAAGCAGTTCAACTACGGCAACGTCATGCAGATCCCTCGCTTCGAGAAGATCGTCGTGAACATGGGCGTTGGCGAGGCCGCGACCGATTCCAAGGCGATTGACGGCGCCGTCGCAGACCTGCGCGCCATCACCGGCCAGCAGCCCCTGGTCACGCACGCCCGCAAGTCCATCGCAACCTTCCACCTGCGCGCCGGCCAGGCCATCGGCGCCAAGGTCACCCTCCGCGGCGACCGCATGTGGGAGTTCCTCGACCGCCTCATTGCCGTCGCCATCCCGCGCATCCGCGACTTCCGCGGCCTTTCGGCCAAGAGCTTCGACGGCCGTGGCAACTACTCCATGGGCGTGACCGAGCAGCTGATCTTCCCCGAGATCGACTTCGACAAGATCGACCGCACGCGCGGCATGGACATCACCATCGTGACCACCGCTCCCACCGACGAGGAGGGCAAGGCGCTTCTCGACGCCTTCCACTTCCCGTTCAAGGCGGAGTAGGCCAACTATTGCAATGACCTCGCCCGGGGTGGTCCCGGGCGGTCAAGATGCACTATGAAGGAGGATTTGTGGCTAAGACATCGATGATCGTCAAGGCGAACCGCGAGCCGAAGTTCTCGACGCGCAAGCAGAACCGCTGCCAGCGTTGTGGGCGTCCCCACTCCGTCTATCGCAAGTTCGGGCTCTGCCGTGTGTGCTTCCGCGAGCTGGCGAGCAAGGGCGAGCTTCCTGGCGTCCGCAAGGCAAGCTGGTAGGGCGCAGGGCTCTGGCGTCCAGGCGCCCACGCCACGGGTTTGGGCGAACCGGACACGCAGTTTCATCATGACGAAGGAGAAGGATCAATGAAGATTACCGATCCCATTTCAGACATGCTGACGCGCATCCGCAACGCGAACTCAGCGGGCAAGGCCGAGGTCTCCATGCCTTCGACCAAGGTGCTCGTCGAGATCGCTCGCGTCATCAAGGAGGAGGGTTACATCGAGGGCTACGAGGTGGAGGACACCAAGCCCCAGAAGACCCTTCACATTACGCTTAAGTACGGCAACAGGCGCGCCCGCGTGATCCGCGGCATCCGTCGCATCTCCAAGCCGGGCCTTCGCATCTACTCCCAGGCGGACAAGCTTCCCCGCGTCCTGGGCGGCCTCGGCACTGCCGTTATCTCTACTTCCAAGGGCATGATGTGCGACCGCGACGCCCGCAAGCTCGGCGTCGGCGGCGAGGTCATCGCCTACATCTGGTAACTCCGGCTGAATCAAGATAGGAGGAGACAATGTCTCGTATTGGTAAGAAGCCTGTCCAGATTCCGGCTGGAGTCACGGTGACCATCGACGGCACCACCGTCTCTGCCAAGGGCAGCAAGGGCGAGCTCACCCGTACCTTCTCTGACCTGGTGAGCATTACCCAGGAGGGTGACGTCCTCACGGTCGCCCGCGTTGACGAGTCCAAGGAGTCCAACGCTCAGCAGGGCCTCGTCCGCACCCTCATCCACAACATGGTCGTGGGCGTCTCCGAGGGCTTCGAGAAGAAGCTCGAGCTCACGGGCGTCGGCTATCGTGCCGCGCTCAAGGGCAAGGACCTCGACCTCTCCCTCGGCTATTCTCACCCCGTCATCTTCGCCTGCCCCGAGAACATCTCGTTCGAGGTGCCCGACAACACCCACATCACGGTGAAGGGCATCTCCAAGGAGCAGGTCGGTCAGGTTGCCGCCGAGATCCGCGAGAAGCGTCCGCCTGAGCCGTACAAGGGCAAGGGTATCCACTACGAGGGCGAGCACATCCGCCGCAAGCTCGGCAAGGCCGCCAAGTAGTATTAGGACCAGGCACAAGACCATCACCCCGTCAGGTGGTGGCGTGACTAAGGAGAAGGAATGAACAAGTATCAGAAGAAGGCAGCCGGCCTCGCGCGTCGCAAGCGTCGCGTCCGCGCCAAGATCTTCGGTACCCCAGAGCGTCCCCGCCTCTGCGTGCACCGCACCAACGCCAACATCTACGCTCAGGTCATCGATGACACCGAGGGCAAGACGCTGTGCTCTGCCTCGACCCTCGACCCCGAGTTCCGCGCAACCGGGAAGGTGGGCTCCAACAAGGAGGCCGCCGCGTTCGTGGGCGAGCTCGTTGGCAAGCGTGCCATCGAGAAGGGCATCACCACGGTCAGGTTCGACCGTGGCGGCCGCATCTATCACGGCCGTGTCCAGGCTCTGGCAGACGGTGCCCGCAGCGCGGGCCTGAAGTTCTAGGAGGATTCAATGGCACGTGATCGTAAGCGCCAGCAGGACACGGATCTTCAGGAGCGCGTCGTCTACATCCACCGCGTCTCCAAGACCGTCAAGGGCGGCCGTCGCATGTCCCTCGTGGCTCTCGTCGTCGTTGGCGACGGCAAGGGCAACGTCGGTCTTGGCATGGGCCGTTCCACCGAGGTGCCCCTGGCAATTCAGAAGGGCGTCGAGGACGCCAAGAAGAACATGTTCAAGGTTCCCGTCACCGCCGAGGGCAGCGTTCCCCACACGGTCGAGGGTCACTACGGTGCGGGCCGCGTTCTCATCAAGCCGGCTATCGAGGGTACCGGCGTCATCGCCGGCGGCCCCGTGCGCCCGCTCTTCGAGCTCGCTGGCATCACCAACGTCCTTTCCAAGTCCCTGGGCACCGACAACGCCATGAACATCATCAAGGCTGCTGCCGAGGGCCTGAAGGAGCTCTCCAGCCCCCAGGAGACCGCTGAGCGCCGTGGCCTCACCGTCTCCGAGATGTTCGTCGGGAAGGAGAACTAGCGATGGCAGAGAAGAAGCTCACCGTCACCCTCGTCCGCAGTGCCGTGACGCAGGTGAAGAAGGACCAGACGGCCACCTGCCGTGCCATGGGCCTTCGCAAGATCGGCGACGTCGCCGTCCTGCCCGACAACCCCAGCGTCCGAGGCATGATCTTCAAGGTCAAGCACCTCGTGACCGTTGAAGAGAACTAGGAGTCACCCAAATGCAGCTCAATGATCTGCGCCCCGCAGAGGGCTCCAGGAAGAACCGCAAGCGCATCGGTCGCGGCAACTCTTCCGGCCACGGCACCACCGCCGGCCGCGGCACCAAGGGTCAGCTCTCCCGCTCCGGCGGCGGCAAGGGCGCCGGCTTCGAGGGCGGCCAGCAGCCGCTCGCCATGCGCCTGCCTAAGCTCCCCGGCTTCAGGAACCCCAACCGCGTCGAGTACGCTCCCGTGAACGTCGCCCGTCTCCAGGAGGTCTTTGAGGACGGCGACACCGTCGACGTCGAGTCTCTCGTCGCAAAGGGCATCATCAAGCGCACCTATGTTCCCGTGAAGGTCCTCGGTGACGGCGAGCTCACCAAGAAGCTCACTGTCAAGGTGGACAAGGTTTCCGCCTCGGCCAAGACTAAGATTGAGGCGGCCGGAGGAAAGGTCGAGCCGGCGTGCTAAACGGAATCGCCAACGCTTTCCGAGTTCCGGAGCTGAGGAAGAAGATTCTCCTCACCGTGGGGGTTCTCGTCCTCTACCGGTTCGGTGCGTACCTTCCCGTGCCTGGGGCCCCGTTCCAGGAGATGCTGAGCGCGTATGCCGCCGGCGTCTCCTCGAGCGGCGCCATGGCGGTGCTCAACCTGTTCTCGGGCGGCGCCCTCTCGCGCATGTCCGTGTTCAGCCTGGGCATCATGCCTTACATCACCGCGCAGATCATCCTCCAGATGTTCCAAGCGGTGGTCCCCTCGCTGGGAGAGCTTGCCAAGGAGGGGGAGTCGGGTCAGCGCAAGATCACGCAGTACACCCGCTACCTCACCATCGGCCTCGCACTCCTCAACGCGATCGCCTATCTCTTCTACTTCAAGAGCTTTGGCGTAACGTTCTCCCAGATGGGGATTCCCGAGGCACTCGAGAACGTCATTGTGGTCTTCACGATGCTTGTCGGCGCCGTGATCATCATGTGGCTGGGTGAGGTCATCACCCAGCGTGGCGTTGGCAACGGCATGTCCCTGATCATCTTCGCGAACATCATGTCCGGGCTGCCCTCCGCGCTCATCTCCTCGGTGACGACCAACGGCAACGCCCTGCTCACCATCATCACGCTCATCGTGATCGTGGCGGTCGTGCCCCTGATCGTCTATGTGGAGCGAGGGCAGCGCCGTATTCCCGTGCAGTACGCGAAGCGCGTCGTGGGTCGTCGGGTCATGGGTGGTCAGAACACCTATCTCCCGATCAAGGTGAACACGGCAGGCGTCGTTCCCATCATCTTCGCCTCTGCGGTTCTGTACTTCCCGGCCCAGATCGCCGTGTTCTTCCCTGGCGTGGACTGGATTCAGGCGGTTGCCAACGCCCTCTCCTCGGGCTGGCTTAACTGGGTCCTCTCCGTTGTGCTCATCGTGTTCTTCGCCTACTTCTACACCTCGATGGTCTTCAACCCCGAGGAGACGGCCGATCAGCTGCGCAAGCAGGGCGGCTTCATCCCCGGAGTAAGGCCTGGCGCGGCGACGGCGTCCTACATCAAGAGCACTATTGACCACGTCACGCTGCCTGGGGCGATTTTCATGGCAGTTCTCGCCGTGGTGCCAACCATCATCTTCTGGTTCACCAACGACACGCTCATACAGTCGTTCGGCGGGACCTCGGTGCTCATCATGGTCGGCGTTGCCATGGACACGATCGCATCGCTCGAGAGCCAGCTCAAGATGCACAACTACGACGGATTCTTCAAGTAGGCAATTTGTTGTGCGGGGGTGTCGGTCGACTGGCCGACACCCCTTTTTTCGAAGGGGGATGCACATGAACATCGTTCTTCTCGGTGCCCCAGGCGCAGGAAAGGGGACGCAGGCACAGAAGCTCGTGGAGGAGTTTGGGCTCGTCCACATCTCAACCGGCGACCTTCTCCGCGCTGCCGTCAAGGCACAGTCCAAGCTCGGCATCGAGGCCAAGTCCTACATGGACGCCGGTAAGCTCGTGCCTGACCAGCTCGTCATCAACCTCGTGAAGGAGCGTCTCCAGGCCGACGATGCGCAGGCGGGCTTCATCCTGGACGGCTTTCCTCGCAACACCGCCCAGGCCGTTACGCTTGACTCCGAGCTTGCGTCCATGGAGCGCAACCTCGACGCCGCCCTTCTCGTGGACGTGAAGCCCGACGTCATCGTCAAGCGCCTGAGCTCGCGCAGGACCTGCCGCTCGTGCGGTTACACAGCTCCAGCCGGCGTCGACGTGTGCCCGCGCTGCGGTGGCGAGATGTACCAGCGCGACGATGACAAGCCCGAGACCATCCAGAAGCGCCTGGACGTGTACCAGACGCAGACGGCTCCTCTCGTCGAGTACTATCGCGGTCACTCGATTCTCAAGGAGGTCGATGGAGACAGGCCGGTCGACGAGGTCTATGCCGACGTCAAGGCTCTCCTTACCGCATGATCCACATCAAGAAGCCTGAGCAAATCGAGCAGATGAAGGCCGCCGGGGCAGTGTCCAAGGCGGCCCTTCGCCGTGCCGGGGAGATGGTCCGGCCAGGCATCACCACTCGCGAGATCGACCAGGTCGTCGAGGGCTACATTCGCCTGCATGGGGCAACCCCAACGTTTAAGGGTTACGGTGGTTTCCCGGCGAGCATCTGCTCTTCCGTCAACGAGCAGATCGTGCACGGAATTCCCTCCCCGGCAGTTGCACTCGAGGAGGGGGACATCATCTCCGTCGACACCGGGGCAACTCTTGGGGGTTGGGTCGGTGACAATGCCTGGACATTCTATGTGGGCAACGTGTCCGATGAGCGAAAGGGCCTCTGCGAGGTAACGCGCGACTGCCTCAAGGCAGGCATCGAGCAGGCAGTTCCAGGCAACAGACTCGGTGACATCGGAGCCGCCATCCAGGAGCTTGCCGAGTCGAACGGTTACGGCGTCGTTCGCGACTACGTTGGTCACGGCGTTGGCCGCGTCATGCACGAGGACCCAAACGTTCCCAACTACGGGAAGCGCGGGCGCGGCGTTAGGCTGCAGGTGGGGATGGTCATCGCCATCGAGCCGATGATAACCATGGGCTCGTATGCATCTCATACGCTCTCAAATGGCTGGACCGTCGTTACCAACGACAACATGCCTGCCGCCCACTACGAGAACACCATCGCCATCACCAACGATGGGCCCGTCATTCTCACCACCGATGACATTGGGCCTTGGTGCGAGATGCAAGGCGGGCAAAGGCAGTCATAGCCTCCCATCTCGACAGACTGCGTCCACGTTGTGCGAATTACGTGCAACGTGGACGTTTGTGAGGATTTTAGGTAAGATATTTGGTCGCTGTCACAGCGTTGAGAGGGTCGAATTTGAGCAAACAGGATGCTATCGAGCTTGAGGGCAAGGTCATCGAGCCCCTGCCCAACGCCATGTTCAACGTCGAGCTTGAGAACGGCAAGACCATCCTCTGCACGATCTCGGGGAAGATTCGGATGAACTACATCAGGATTCTTCCCGGCGACAAGGTCGTGGTGGAGATTTCGCCGTATGACCTCACGAGGGGTCGCATTACCTACCGTTACAAGTAGGCGCTGCGGACAACGGTCGGTTATTCACGCCTGCGGCTGGGCGATGAGATAGAAGCGCCAGGCAGCACCACCTGCCGGGCCAGATGCACTACCAGTACAGGTACTGTCTACTGGAAGGAAGACACATGAAGGTACGTCCTTCGGTCAAGAAGATGTGCGACAAGTGCAAGATCATTCGTCGCCATGGCAAGGTATACGTAATCTGCGAGAACCCGCGCCACAAGCAGCGTCAGGGCTAGATAACTGAGAGGAGACTCACGTTGGCCCGTATCAATGGCGTCGACCTTCCGCGTGACAAGCGTGTCGAGGTCGGACTCACCTACCTTTACGGCATCGGCCAGACCAGCGCAACCAAGATCTGCGCGGAGACCGGTGTTGACCCCTCCACTCGCGTCAAGGACCTGACGGAGGACGAGGTCACCAAGCTTCGTGACTACATCGATGCCAACTACACCACCGAGGGCGACCTTCGCCGTGAGGTGAGGCAGAACATTGCCCGTCTGATGGAGATCGGCTGCTACCGTGGCCTTCGCCACCGCAAGGGCCTCCCCGTCCGCGGTCAGCGCACCCACACCAACGCTCGTACCCGCAAGGGCAAGAAGCGTCAGATCGGTGCCAAGAAGAAGGCGTAAGGGGATAACACAATGCCGCAGAAGAAGAATGCCCGTACCACCCGCGTGCGCCGCTCTGAGCGCAAGAACATCGCGGTTGGACAGGCTCACATCAAGAGCACCTTCAACAACACCATCGTCTCCATCACCGACCCCCAGGGCAACGTGATCTCCTGGCAGTCCGGCGGCACCGTTGGCTTCAAGGGCTCCCGCAAGTCCACCCCGTTCGCAGCCCAGCTTGCCGCTGAGGCCGCTGCGAAGGCAGCCATGGAGCACGGCCTGCACAAGGTCTCCGTGTTCGTCAAGGGCCCCGGCTCCGGCCGTGAGACGGCCATCCGCTCCCTCCAGGCTGCCGGCCTCGAGGTTTCGGGCATCCAGGACAAGACCCCCATCCCGCACAACGGTTGCCGTCCGTGCAAGCGTCGTCGCGTGTAGCTAGGAAGGACACCACTAATGGCAGTTGACAGGACGCCTGTCCTTAAGCGGTGCCGTCAGCTCGGCATCGATCCCGTCGTCATGGGAATCAACAAGGAATCTCACCGTCAGCCCAAGCAGCGTCGCCGCCAGGAGAGCGAGTACGGCACGCAGCTCCGCGAGAAGCAGAAGGCCAAGTTCATCTACGGCGTTCTCGAGAAGCAGTTCCGCAGCTACTACAAGCTGGCTCTCAAGCGCGAGGGCATCACCGGTGATAACCTCATGACCATCCTCGAGTCCAGGCTCGACAACGTCGTGTTCCGTCTCGGCTTCGCCCGCACCCGCAAGGAGGCCCGCCAGACCGTTCTCCACGGTCACATCACCGTGAACGGCCACCGCGTCGACATCCCCTCCTACCAGGTGAAGGCCGGCGACGTCGTCGCCGTGGCCCCCAAGGCCAAGGACCTTCTCCCCATCAAGGAGGCCCTCATCTCCTCCGAGCACATGGCCGTGCCCGCGTGGCTTGAGGTCGACATCGAGAAGCTCCAGGGCACCGTGCTCCAGCTTCCCAACCGCGACCAGATCGATCTCGACATCGACGCCCAGCTCATCGTCGAGCTTTACTCCAAGTAAGCCCGACTCAGTTTGGAGGTAGCAATGTCCGAGTTCATCCGGCCCACAGTGTCGGTAGAAGAGATCAGCGACAACCTCGCTCGCGTGAGCGCAGAGCCGCTCGAGCGTGGCTATGGCGACACGCTGGGCAACTGCCTGCGCCGCGTGCTGCTGTCCTCACTCGAGGGCGCAGCCGTCGAGGCCATCCAGATCGATGGCGTGCAGCACGAGTTCACCACCGTGCCGGGTGTCTACGAGGACGTCACCGATATCGTCCTCAACGTGAAGGGTCTCGTGTTCCGTTCGATGGGCACCGGCGAGGAGGCAACTGCCTCCATCAACGTCGATGGCCCCATGACGGTCACCGGCGGGGACTTTGACATCCCTGCGGAGTTCACCCTCGTGAACCCCGACCAGGCTATCTGCACGCTCGGCGCCGACGCGCACCTCTCCATGAAGATGCGCATTGGCATCGGTCGTGGGTATGTCTCCGGCGATGACAACGAGCGCGAGAGCGACCCCATCGGCATCATTCACGTCGATTCGCTCTACTCGCCCGTGCGCCGCTGCGCCAAGTCCGTCGAGCCCTGCCGCGTTGGTCGCCACACCGACTACGACCGCCTGCTGCTCGAGGTCGAGACGAACGGCTCCATCAGCCCGCGCGACGCCATCGTCGAGGCCGCCAACATCATCAACCAGCACATGACGGCCTTCATGGGCCTCGCGGACGTCGACGAGCCCCAGGAGGACGAGTCGATCTTCGCGACGGGCGCCGAGGAGGACAACGCCGAGCTCGACAAGCAGATTGAGGACCTGGACCTTTCCGTCCGCTCCTACAACTGCCTGAAGCGCGCCGGCATCCACTCCGTGCGTCAGCTCGTTGAGTTCTCCGAGAACGACCTTCTCAACATCCGCAACTTTGGCGTCAAGTCCATCGAGGAAGTCAAGGACAAGCTCGAGTCCATGGGACTTTCCCTCAAGGCTTAGGCCGCCGCTCGCATCGCATAGGAGAAGCTAGACATGAGGCACAACAAGAAGAGGGGCATGAAGCTTGGCACCGATGCCAGCCACACCAAGGCCATGAAGAAGAGCCTTGTCTCTGCCCTGCTTGCCAATGATCGTATCAAGACCCTTGAGCCCCGCGCCAAGGCCATTCGTCCCGACGTGGACAAGGTCATCACCTGGGCCAAGAAGGGCGACCTGCACTCCCGCCGCCTCGCCATCGCAAAGGTTGGCGACAAGGAGGTCGTGCGCGAGATCTTCGAGAAGGCCGCTCAAGGCATGTGGGCCGACCGCAACGGTGGCTACACCCGCATCATGAAGCTTGGCCCCCGCAAGGGCGATGGCGCTGAGGTCGTTATCATGGAGCTCGTGACCGAGGCGGTCACGCCCAAGACCAAGGCTGAGCCCAAGGCGACCGTGACCAAGGTTGCCCCCGCTCCCGTCGAGGAGCCCAAGGCCGAGGAGGCTCCCGTCGAGGAGGCTTCGACCGAGGAGGCCGCTCCCGAGTCCGAGGAGAAGTCCGAGTAGGGCTTTCCCAATCGCGGTAACGATGAGGACCCCGACCGAATGGCCGGGGTCCTTTTTGATCTTCCTGAGGGGGCTTTGACCTCATGCTATGCTCCTTGCGTTAACCATGACGTCTTTGAAGGGGGGGCTGGTTCATGGCGGCTGAGCCTTCCGCTAGTTCCACGACCATTGGGGGGCTTGCGCCCCTTCACAGGCCAGACCGGTCCGAGCGCGAGCCTCCGCTGGTCAATGGGGCCCCTGCTGCCGGCACGCTCGTGCTCTGCGTGGGATACCGTGGCGCCAAGTTTTCAGGCTTTGCCGAGCAACCGGGCATGCGGACGGTGGCAGGCGAGCTTCGCCATGCGCTCTCTACCGTTCTGCGGCGTGAGGTCGAGCTTGTCTGCGCAGGACGAACCGATTCTGGCGTCCATGCGCTCTCGCAGTTCGTGAGCGTCCCTGTGAGCGAGGAAGAGCTAAAGCTCGACGCACGAACTCTTTCTCGCTCTCTCGTGGCCCTGACGCCTGACGACATCTCGATCAGGGGCCTCTACCGCGCCGATGCGCTCTTCTCGGCACGCTTTGACGCCACCTCGCGGTCCTACCGCTATCGCATTGCCACGGGAGACGCGCGTCCCGTGCTCGCGTGGGATCATGCCTGGTGGTATCGCGGCGAACTGGACGTTTCTGCCATGGCGGCGGGTGCCTCCTATCTGGTGGGGGAGCATGACTTCAAGAGCTTCTGCAAGGCGTCGTCCGCTGAGGGCAAGCCCACGTCTCGCTGCCTCGAGAGCGTTGAGGTCTCCCACGTTGAGGAGGCTGGCGAGAAGCTCGTTGCCATCGACGTGACGGGCAACGCATTCCTGCACAACATGGTTCGCACCATCACCGGCACGCTCGTCGAGGTTGGGCGGGGACACCGGGAGCCCTCTTGGGTGAGGCAGGTGCTCGCCGCGCGCGACAGGGTCGCCGCCGGGCCATGCGCCCCCGCGCAGGGTCTTACGTTTGCCTGGGTAGAATATCCCGACGGACTTCTCACGCCCTGGGCCTAGATTGGGCCTTACCACTTGGAGGACAAACCTTGGATATGCTTGTCGACGTCATAGCCGACTCCGTGCTGGACACACTTGAGCTCGTGCCGTTTCTGTTTGTGACCTACCTTGCCATGGAGACGCTCGAGCACTCCACCGAGGGACGCATGCAGGGGCTCGTTGCCCGTGCAGGGCATGCGGGTCCCATCGTGGGCGGGCTTCTCGGCGCGGTTCCGCAGTGCGGCTTCTCGGCCATGGCGGCCACGCTCTACTCGGGAGGAGTGGTGACGGCGGGCACGCTGGTTGCCGTGATCCTCTCCACCTCCGACGAGATGGTCCCCGTGTTTCTCGCCCACCAGGAGCCGGCGGGTCGACTGCTCTCGATCATGCTCCTCAAGGTGGTCGTGGGTATTGTTGTGGGACTGCTGCTCGACGCCGTGCTGCATGCCGTGCGCCATGTGGGCAATCCCCAGCCGCACATCCATGACCTCTGCGAGCGCGCCCACTGCCACTGCGAGGATGACGAGGCAGGGTCCGACGCGTCGCCCGAGTCGGACGCGGACGGTCACGGCGAGGCCGAGCGTGGCCACCACCACGGTCACGGCCACTGGGCCATCGTGCGCTCCGCTGCCATCCACACCGTCCAGGTGACTGGCTTCATCCTGCTCGTGACGTTTCTCTTTGGCCTGCTCATCGAGGTCATGGGGGAGGACGCGCTCGCACAGCTCCTGGGCAGCCATCCGGTGAGGGCCACCTTCCTCGCCGCCCTCGTGGGCCTCATCCCCAACTGCGGCGCGTCTGTCGCAATCACCGAGCTCTACCTCGACGGCGTTCTTGCCGCCGGTCCCATGGTCGCCGGGCTTCTCGTCTCAGGCGGCGTGGGCCTGCTCGTCCTCTTCCGCACAAACCGCGACGTGCGCCAGAACGTTGCCGTCACCGCGTTCATCTACGCGGTCGGGGTCGTCGTTGGCCTGGCCGTCTCGGCTTCGGGTATGCTCTTCTAGACGCCGGGGGACCGGCGCCAGAGATCGGGCGACGGAAGGGGTGCCATGGCCAGGCAGCGCGAGCGCTTCGAGAGGACGGACGTTCCAAGGGACAACCCGCATCGAAACCTCATCGCGGTCATCGTGCTGGTCGCTGTCTTTGTCGCCTGTGGCGTGGTTGGCACGCTGGCATGGCGGCGCGCGCAGGCGCAGTCGCACCTGGGAGACAGCAGCCTGAGCTCCTCGGTGAAAAGGACGTCCAAGGTCTCTGACCTCGGCTACACGGTCTCGGGCGACACCTTCATGGGCGTCTTGCTCCTCACGACGGACTCGCTCGATGCCTCCCAGACCGGGGGAGCAAACCTCTCCTCCGCGGAGCTTCTGGTCTACGACGAGACCGCCGCCACGGGCACGCTCGTGTCCATCCCCATTGACGTCAAGGTTACGAATGACGGGCAGGACACCACGCTTGCCGAGCTCTTTCATGGCTCCGGCGCAGGAGCCTGCGTCGCCCCGCTGTCTTCTGCGACAAACCTGCCGGTCACGCACGTGATTGTCTCGACCAATGCGGTGTGGGACGAGATTCGCTCCCTTGCAGGCAGTGGCGTGAACACCCTCATTGGTCGTGCAACGGAGTTCCTCTCGTCCATACGCACCGACATGTCCTCCCAGCAGCTGCTCGACCTTGCCGAGAAGGTGCAGTCGGCGGGGACGTCGGGCCTCTCGAAGGTGGATGCCCCTATGGTGGAGGAGACGACCACCGACGAGGGCGGCAATTCCGTCTCGACGGGATATAGCGTGATTGACCAGGCATCGCTTGGGCTGGCCGTGGGGACGCTCGTGAGCAACGCCGAGTAGCGCCGCGGCATCCCGCGGGTCGCTGGCTAACGCGTACGCCGACCCTTGAGACATGGCTCCCTCCTGCGCTTTATTTGTAGTAATGGTAGTCGAGCGTGATTGTCACGCAGGCTCCACGAACGGCTGATAACCTTTCCTCATCCTTTGGTGGGGGCTGTTCTGCAGCCCGCTGGGACGGTCTTCGGGGAGGAGAGTCGCGCCAGGATATGCCAAGCACTGCGTACAGGGAGCCGGTCGTATCGATTGTCGTTGCCACGCACGATGACGCTGCCACGATTCGGCGAGCCCTCGAGAGCATCCAGAACCAGACGATGAGAGACCACGAGACGATCGTTGTCGACGACGGCTCGACAGACGGCACGCCAGGCATCGTTGACGCGATGGCCGAGAGGGACCTCACCATCTCGCTGGTGCGTGCCGAGGGCTGCGGACAGGCTGCCGCGCTTGACCTTGGCATGTCTCGTGCCCGTGGACGTAACCTCGTATTCTTTGATGCGACCGGCTGGGCGAACCCAGACATGCTGGCAGACCTTCTCGGCGTGGCGGAGGAGTCCTCCCTCGAGCTTGCCATCGCGGGCTTCTCGGCATCCGCCCAGGGAGACGGACATCGCGAGGAGGCCGTCGAGGCAAATCAGCCCGCCTATGTCTTCCCGACCCAGCATGACTTCCGCGCGGGGGCCTGGCAGCTCTTCGAGGGCAACCTGCTCTCGTCCCCCTGTGCCAAGCTCTTCCTGCGCTCGCGCATCGAGCGCCTGGGGCTCTCGTTTGCCGATACCGGTGACGACTGCAGCGACGCCCTCTCGTTCGTGGCGGGTTACGTGCGCGACGTCGAGCGCGTTGGTCTTACGGGGAACGTTCGCTATCACCTCGAGTGCCGCTCGCCGCAGAAGCTGCCAGGCTTCTCGCTGCGCGACTACCGGGCCCTTGAGCGCCAGTACGGCACCCTTGTGGGTGTCTACCACCACTGGGGCCTTGACGGAGACCCCACCAGCATGGGCCTCATCCAGAACCGCTACTTCGAGTGCCTCGTGGACTGCGTGGCGGGGGTCTTCTCGGACCGTTCGGGGCTCTCTGCCGCCGAGCGCCGGCGCCTTGTGGGCGAGATGGTCTCGTCCGACAGGGCCCGCCTTGCCGCCGACGTGGCACGCCCCCGTGGCGTTGGTGCGAAGGCGATGCAGGGGCCAATCAGGTCTGGCAATGCCGGGCTTGCGTACACCGAGGGGTTTCTCGCCTCGTTCATGAGGCGCGGCGGCGAGAGGGGCCTTGGGCCGTTCTGCACGTCGCTCTAGGCTCGGCGGGGCCCAGCGCCTGCATGCCGCAGAATGCCGCTTTCTACTCGCCCTTGCCGGTGCGGCCTCTGCGGTGCCGCAAGAAGCTCGTGATTGAGAACCACGTGTAGCTGGGGCTGGTGTGCCGCAGGCGGTACCACACCTCGCTTGCGGCGGCGGGCAGCATCGAGAGGCGGCCGACCTTAGGGTCTGGCTGGCCCGTGAGCTCGCAGTAGAGCCGCTTTGCCGCAGGCGTCACGAGCGGCTGCTCCATCACCAGGTCGTAGTCGAGCCTCTGGTAGACGTCCGTTACCGCCTCGCGGATGCCAGGGTGGTCGAGGCCGACCGCGTCGATGGCGAGCCCGCAGTAGTTGATGGCGCGCTTCGTCTGCGCCGAGAGAACCCGCTTGTCCGTGACGCCCAGGCGCTCGACGATGTCCTGCATGTCGTTCCAGCGCTTTATCGGCAGCAGGGGGTCTCGGCGCGTGGAGGCGACGAGCTTCTCCTCGGTGTCCTCGCGGTAGTTGTAGTAGGGACGGTTCACGTAGGCTATGCGGTCGGTCTGGCAGAGGGTCTCCACCAGGAAGGGGTTGTCCGCCCAGGCGGCGCCCGGGTACTCGCGGAAGCGTATGTGCTTCTCGTCCAGGAAGGCCTTGCGATAGAGGGCCGTCCAGATTGACGGGTGGTGCTCGAGGAGCGCCACGCCATCGCCAATCGCGAAGGGCTGGCTCGGCGGGTTCACGCGGTCCTGGTACAGGCAGACCGTGCGCAGCTCGTTGTGGGTGCCGGAGTTGAAGATGCGCCAGTAGGACGACTTCACGACGTCAACGGGTCCGCCCTCGAGGGAGTCTGCGAAGGCGAGGAGGTCGCCAAACATGTTGCCAGTAAGGTAGTCGTCCGGCTCGACGATGGCCACGTAGTCTCCGGTTGCCGCGTCGATGCCCGTGTTGCACGCCGCGCCGTAGCCGGCGTTGGGCTTGTCGATCACGCGGACGCGGGGATCGCGCGCGGCGTGCTCGCGCATGATGTCGAGCGAGCCGTCCGTCGAGCCGTCGTTCACGCAGATGACCTCGATGTTCGCAAACGGCAGCATCTGGATGCTCGTGAGGCACTGGTCGAGGTAGCGCTCGACGTTGTAGGTGGGCACCACCACCGACACCTTGTGCGAGAAACGCCTGTTGCTCCCGGATGTCCTGCCGTCTGGATTCGTGGCTTCCACGTGACCTCCCTGCCGCCGACCGCCACGGTGGGTCCGCGGCCGTACCCTATAATACAGTGACTCGGCGATGGGCCGCCGCTTGGCCCGTCCGCGATGCGCCGTGCACGTCGTACCGACCGCCGTAACCTTGGATGGGACATGGACTGTCTTGCTATTGTGATAGTCACCTTCAAACGCCAGGAGCTGCTGGGCCGCCTCTTCGACTCTATTGCGGAGCTCACGGTGGCGCCGTGGCGCGTGGTGGTGGTGGACAACGAGAACTCACCCAAGACGGCCAGGATGGTGGCGGACTTCTCGGCGAGGCTCTTGGCGCAGTGGGGCGAGACGGGCTCTGAGCCTGATTCTGCGGGTGGAACCGCTCGTGTGGTCTATGACCCGCAGGAGACCAACACCGGCGGCTCTGGTGGCTTCTCAGAGGGCGTGAGGCGCGCCTTTGAGCTTGGTGCCGAGTGGTTCTGGGTCATGGACGATGACGTCGCGGTGCTCCCCGAGGCCCTTGAGCGTCTGGAGCCGTGGTCTGCCCGCTACGACGTGGTGCAGGGCCAGCGCTACGACTACGATGGTACGCCCTTCTTCTGGCAGCACCACTTCATGACGTCGTTGTGCATCTACAACCCGCTCTCGCGCGCGGGCTTCAACGGCGCGGACCACATCGACGTGAATGTCATGTGCTTCGAAGGCGGGCTCTTCCGGCGTCGGGTCGTCGAGAGGATCGGGCTGCCGGACTATCGCTTCTTCATCTACTACGACGACGCCACCTATGGCTACCTGGCAAGCAAGGTGTGCCAGCCCGTGTTGGTGCCGGACTACGTGCTTCGGCGTACGCGTGAGGTGCCGCACCAGGAGGTCGGCGCGTCGGGCGTGCGGCAGATCTCCTCTACCTCGGACATGACCCGCTACTACATCATGCGCAACCGCGGCTACATGGCGCGCTACTTCATGCTTCACGGCGACTACAACCCCGTGGGCTATGGCTTTGGCACGTTCCTCTCGTTTGCCAAGGAGTTCCTGCGTCTGGTGCTGGTGGACCGGGGGCACTTTGGCCCCAGCTGGGCAAGGCTCTGGGCGGGGTATCGCGACTCCAAGAAGGCCCTGCACGACCCTGCCTGGGAGCCCATGCCGCCTTTGGGATAGGCGACTGCGCTATTCGAGAAGCACCCGGCGCGGTCTACCAGATGCCATTCCCATTTGCCGACTCGCTCTCTTTCTTGGCGACGTCGTGCTCGACTACGTCCCAGTGCTCGGCCAGCATGCCATCCTCGAGGCGGTAGATGTCCACCACCTTGTTGACGGTTCCGTTGCCAAGCGTGCAACGGAAGAAGACATAGACGATGTCTCCCACCTCGTCGCAGCGGATGACCTCGCAGCGGGGCTTGAGCAACGTGAAGAACTTGATGAACTTCTCGAACCCCTCGAGGCCGTCCTCGACCGTGGGGTTGTGCTGGATGTAGTTCGGCGCAACATAGTCCGAGACCTTCGAGACGTCCCAGCCGTTGAATACATCTCGATAGAAATCCAGGACGATCTGCCTGTTTGAGAGACCTTCGCGTGCCATATCCTGCCTCCGTTTGTCGTTTCCTCCGATCGCGCCGGTGGTTCAGATTGTTTGCGACCGGTTGCCTTGCTTGCCGTGGTGGTGACTGCCCCTGCCTGGTGCGGGTCCAGTTGGTCCGGTGCGCTCAGGGGACGAACTACGCACGGCAGCGATTTGGGTTTGTGTGGTGCAGCGCTTTTTTCGTCCCAGGCTCAGCCGTGCGTAATTCGACGACCCCAGCAATCCCACTTGGGTCGGTCCCGGTGCGCCCGGCTACTTCTCGTACATGGTGAGGTGCACGTTGGGGTTCTCGAGCGCCACCCGAGCCACCACGGCGCAGAGGGTCCCAAAGAAGGCGCGCCGCTTGGGGTCGGGGTCATCGCGGTAGCGCACGACGTCGACGCGCGTGCTCTCGGTCATGTCGCCGAGGCAGTCCTCCAGCGCGGCGAAGTTGTTGCCAAAGTAGCTGGGGAACTTCAGCTTCTTCGCGATCTTCTGGAATATCTCCTGCTCGGAGTCTCTGCTTGCCTCGCGGATCTTTACAGTTGCCAAGGTTTCTCCTAGTAGAGCTGCTCGAAGGTCTTGTAGTGGTCTGGCGTGTAGTACACGAGGCCGTCGGTGGAGTACACAATGCGCTCTGGCCCGCGGTGCCCGCCCTGGTAGTTGACGTCGCATTCGTGCCAGGTACGGCCAGGGGCGTCTGGAAGCGCATGGTCATCATTGTAGAAGACGCTGCCGCCGATGCTCTTGCCCGGGCAGACTTCGTTGAGGTTGCCCTTTTGTGGGTCCCATCCGGCCTTGCGGGCCTTGGTCTTTGAAATGAAGTTTGGTGGGAGTTCGCCATACGTGTGCAGGTAGAGTGCCACGTCGTCCTTGCTGGTGTAGCTGCCGTCGCGTGAGATTGCCGTGGAAGTGGGGGAGGGGGCTTCTGCTTGACGGGCAGATTTGCTTTCGCAAGCGGTGAGGGTGAGGCCAAGCGTGGTCGCCAAGAGCACAGCAACAAGAGCCAATGCAAGCCTGTGAAGTCGTCCCATCGCCTCTCCTCATGGCAGGATACGTGGTCCTGTCGATTGTACGATGCGCGAGGGGCAGGCCGCACGTGTCCTGGCTGCTCCGGAGATGCGTTTGAATCGTTGCTGTGACGGGCGGAACTTGTCGGAGACGCAGAATTGCATCGAACCGCCCTTTGTTACATCGAATTACGGGTCATTTGCATCGAACTGCCCTTCGTTACACGTGGTTCCAAGGTGGCCTCGAGTATCGAATCCAATGATTGCGCATATTATTTAAAAAATCATCCGTAACTATGCATATTCTTTGAGTTGCTACTTTGAGCAGCTCAGAAACCATATGTAACGAAGGCCGGTTCGGCGCAAATACGGCCAAAACAGTGTAATGAAGGGCAGTTCGATGCAAGGGAAGATGCTTCCCCGATCGTCCAACTCAGCCATCTGGAAGAACGGGCCCCGAAGCCAGCCGGCTTCGGGGCCCGAACACGCGGGAAACCTTTTGAGAAGCACTGCGCTACTCGGCGGCGAGCGTCTCGGTGATGCTTGCGGCTGCGGTCTTGCCGGCGCCCATGGCCAGAATGACCGTTGCGGCACCAGTGACGATGTCGCCGCCAGCCCAGATGCGGGGGTTGGAGGTGCGGCCGTTCTCGTCTGCCACGATGTAGCCCCACTTGTTGAGGTCCATGCCACCAATCTTCTTGGCGAAGGGGTTGGCGTTGGTACCAATGGCGGAAATGGCCACGTCGCAGGGGATCTCCTCGATGGCGCCCTCGATGGGCACGGGGCGGCGACGGCCGGAGGCGTCGGGCTCGCCCAGTTCCATCTTCTGAACCTTCACGGCGCACACGTTGCCGTCCTCGCCGGCGATGAACTCAAGCGGCGAGACAAGCGGCATGACCTCGACGCCCTCGGCCTTGGCGTGGTGAAGCTCAGCGCGACGGGCGGGCATCTCGGCCTCGGTACGGCGGTAGGCGATGATGGCGCGCTCGGCACCAAGACGCTTTGCCGTACGAACGGCGTCCATAGCCACGTTGCCGCCACCAAAGACCACGACCTGCTTGGCGTGCTTGGTGGGGGTGTCGTACTCGGGGAACTTGTTCGCCTTCATGAGGTTCACGCGGGTGAGGTACTCGTTTGCGAAGAAGACGTTGGGCAGGTTCTCGCCGGGGATGTTGAGGAACTTGGGCAGGCCGGCGCCAGTTGCCACGTAGATGGCATCGAAGCCCTTCTCGCCCAGGAGCTCCTCGGCGTTGGCGAGGTTGCCCATGACGGAGTTGAACTCGAACTTGACGCCCAGCTCCTTGAGACCGTCGATCTCGCGCTTGACGACGGCCTTGGGCAGGCGGAACTCGGGGATGCCGTAGACGAGCACGCCGCCGCCGGTGAAGAAAGCCTCGAAGACGGTGACGTCAAAGCCGTTGCGGGCAAGCTCGCCGGCGCAGGTGATGCCGGAGGGGCCAGAGCCGATGACGGCAACCTTCTTGCCGTTGGCAGGCTTCATCTGCGGCTTGCTGGCAAGCTCGGGCTGGTCGCCCAGGAAGCGCTCGAGCTGGCCGATGGCCACGGGCTCGGACTTCTTGCCACGGATGCAGCGCCCCTCGCACTGGTTCTCCTGCGGGCACACGCGGCCGCAGATTGCGGGGAGCATCGAGTCCTCGTGGATGATGTCGAGAGCGGCACCAAAGTCCTGCTCGCGAATCTTCTCGATGAACTTAGGAATCTTGATGTTGACTGGGCAACCCTCGACGCAGAGGGGCTTCTTGCAGTCCATGCAGCGCTCGGCCTCGGCCAGCGCCATCTCCTTGGTGAAGCCCTTGTCGACGGGACGGAAGTCGTGGGCACGCTCCTCCGCCGGCTCCTCGTTGTCAGGGGTGCGGGGGGACTTCATGTCGGGAACAAAGCGACCGTTTACCTGTGGCATGCGCAGTTCGCCTCCTCATAGGCCTTGAGGGCCTGGCCCTCCTCGGTACGGTATGCAGCCTGACGCGCGCGCAGGTCGTTCCAGTCGACCTTGGTGGCGTCGAAGTCGGGACCGTCGACGCAGGCGAACTTGGTCTTGCCGTCGATCTCGACGCGGCAGCAGCCGCACATGCCCGTGCCGTCGACCATGATGGGGTTGAGCGACGCGGTGATGGGGGTGCCGTACTTCTCGGCCGTGAGCGTGGAGAACTTCATCATGGGGACGGGGCCAACGCAGAAGACCTCGTCGACGGCCTTGGCCTGGAGCAGGCGCTCGAGCGGGGCGGTGACAACGCCCTTCTCGCCGTAGGAGCCGTCGTCGGTGGTGATGTGGATGTGGTCGTCGGGCAGGAGCTCGCGGAACTGGTCCTCGAGAAGGAGCAGGTCCTTGGTGCGGGCGCCCATGATGGCGTGGACCTCGTGGCCGGTCTTCACCAGCGTGCGCGCGACGGGGTACGCGATGGCAAGGCCAACGCCGCCGCCAATGACGCAGGTGGTCCCGGGGCCCATGACCGTGGGTTGACCCAGCGGGCCGGTGACGTCGAGAATGGCGTCGCCGGGCTCGTACGTAGAGAGCATCTTTGTGGTCTTGCCGACCACCATGAAGATGAACTCCACCCAGCCCTCTTCGGGGTTCCAGTCCGCAAAGGTGAACGGCACGCGCTCACCGGTCTCGTTGGCGCGAACCATGAGGAACTGGCCAGCGTGTGCGTGCTTGGCCATCTCCGGCGCCTCGATGCGGAACTTGAACACCTTCTCCGAGAACTGCGTCTTTTCGAGGATCTTATACATGAAGCCTGACTCCTCTCCTAAAGCCGCTTCAGACTTGGCTCCAGGCGGAGATGCCCGGAGCCTTCCAAGTACCTTAGTGTAATTGTTGAAAGGGGCGTTATTTGACCTCAACAGCGCCTACACGATTCATCGTAGCGGGATGCGGGATGAACGGCCGGGCGCCCCGACGCTAACGCAGGGCGTCCGCGGGCATGCCCTCGTTCACGATCTGCTCGCAGAGAGCCGCCGCGTCCTGGGCAAGCATCTGGAACTCGTCGAGAAAACCGCCTTTGAGCTCGCGCAGGACGTAGTCTGCCACCTGCATCTTCCCGGGCGGGCGACCAATGCCGCAGCGAATGCGCGAGAAGCCCCGCGTGCCGAGCTTGTTGGCAATGGACCGCAGGCCGTTGTGGGCGTTGAGCCCGCCACCCCACTTGGCGCGAACCTCTCCGGCGGGAAGGTCGACCTCGTCGTGCACCACCAGGATCTCGGCGGGGGAGACGTGCTCCTGCCGCATGAGCTTGGAGAGCGGGCCCCCACTCGTGTTCATGAAGTCCTGCGGCTTGGCGAGAATGACCTCGCGTCCGCCGATGAGGGCGCGGGCAACCATGCAGCCGGCCTCGCTCTTCCAGTAGCGCGTGCCGGCTCGCTCGGCGAGCACGTCGACGGTGGCAAAGCCAATGTTGTGGCGCGTGCGCTCGTACTCCGGGCCGGGGTTGCCCAGGCCGCACACGAGCCGGATCTCCTTGGGACGTGCGGGCATACCTTTCCTCTCGCTGTGGCTACCTGTGGTCACGGTAAGGGTAGCGCATGCGGGGTGGTGACGCGGCCGCACGCGTGCTAGGCTTCTCGGCTGCTGCCGTCTTCTGAGGGGGTTTCGTGGAAGAGACTGTGACTGGCGTTACGCCGGGCCGCGCGCGTCTGTGCGTGGCCCTTCTCGTGCTCCTGGGCTTTGTGCTGGGCTGCTCGGAGTTCATCGTGATTGGCATCGAGTCGAACCTTGCGGAGGAGATGGGCGTCTCGCTTGCCACGGCCGGCCAGCTCATCAGCCTCTTTGCCCTGCCATACGCGGTGATGACGCCGGTGCTTGCGCTTGCGACCGGTCGCTTTAGGCGCTATTCCGTCATGCTTGCCTACTTGGTCATTTTTGCATTGGCAACGTGCTCTCGGCGTTCGCGCCAAACTTTGCCGTGCTGCTTGCGGCGCGCGTGCTGCTGGGGTCGATCTCCGGCGCGCTGCTGGCGGTTGGCGTGACCTTCATCCCAGAGCTGGTGGGTGCCAAGAGGTCGTCCGGTGCCCTCACGCTGGTGTACGCCAGCTATTCAGTTGCGCTTGTCGTGGCGACGAGCGTTAGTGAGATCCTTGCGAGTACGGTCGGATGGCATGTTGCCATGTACGGGACCCTCGTTCTCTCGCTTGTGGCTAGCGCCCTTCTCGCCGCTTGCATGCCGAGAAGCGGCAAGACCGACGAGCCTGCAACCGCGCGTGAGCAGGCGCGCCTCTTTGGCGAGCCAAGCATCATTTCGGGCATGCTTGTGTTTGTGTTTGTGTTTGGCATTGGCTCGGTGTACACGTTCTACGGCTACGTGACGCCGTACATGGAGCAGGTGCTGGGGATGGACGCCGTGGCCGTGAGCGGGGCGCTCGTGGTGTACGGAGTCATCACGTTTGGCTCGAACCTGCTGAGCGGCTGGGTCGACATGCGCTTTGGCCTTAAGGCGCTGGTTGCGGACTTTCTCGCCCAGGCGGCAATTCTCGCGGGGCTGTACGTGGCGGGCTCGTCGATGCCGGGCTCTCTGGTTCTGGTGATGCTTCTGGGACTGGTCATGTACGTGGCGTCGATTCCCAGCGTGTCCCACTTCATGGACGTGGCGCGCAGGCGCTACCCCAAGGCGCTCACGCTGGCCAGCTCGCTCGAACCGCTCTCGTTCAACGTGGGCATTGCCTTTGGCACCTTTGTGGGAGGTGTCGTGGTCTCTGGCCCGGGGATCGGCGCGGTGGGCCTGGTGGGGGCAGTGCTCGCCGTGATTGCTGCAGTGCTGGTTGGTGTTACGTTGGCCCTCTCTCGGCGCGAGGAGGCTCGGGGGTAGGGACGCACTAGCGCTGCGGAAATGGGCCCTCTGGCGAGAAAGTGACGCCGAAGCATGGGTTTGCGATGAGATTCCGTACGAGATGGGCCCTCCGGCGAGAAATCGGCGCCGGAAGGAGGGCTTTGGACGGAATCGCGTACGAGAAGGGCCTTCGGGCGTCGATTTGGCGCCGGAAGGCCGCTCTCGTACGGTTTTCCTGCTGAACCGCGCTCTCCGGCGTCACCCGGACCGGCGTCATCCTCCTAACGCACGGCGCGGTCGTGGTTCACGGGCCGGTAGAAGAGCTCCGCCACCTCCGACGGCTCGCGCGTTTGTCCGAGCGCCCACATGGTCTTTGCCACCAGGGCCTCCGTGGTCATGTCGTCACCGCGAAGGATTGCCGGCTCATTGGCGTAAGCGCTTCCTACCTCGTAGACACCCAGGTCAAGGCCCTCCTCGGAGACCTGCGTGGTGAGCACGATGGTCTTGCCGCAGTCAATCCAGTCAAAGATTGCCTGCTCGAAGTGGGCGCCCTTGCACTCCGGGATGCCGCCGATGCCAAAGGTCTCGAGAATCACGGCGTCGTAGTCGGGCCCAAGCGCGTCGAGGATTCCCGGCCCCAGGCCCGGGGTGAGGCGCACCACAACCACGTGCTCGTCAAGCCGCTCGTAGACGCGCGGCCGTCCCGCCCGTGCCGCAACGGACGCGCCCGCTGCAGTGGGGATGGTCATTCCCTCTCGGCCCTCGCGCACGATGCGGTCGTTGCGGATGATGGCGGGTAGCGGATAGTTCACGCTGGTAAACGCGTTGAAGCTCATGGTGCGCTGCTTGTGGGCGCGCGTTCCCACAATGACCGAGCCGCCAAACACAATGGACACGTCGCGCGAGTCGTCGTCGGTGGCGTAGAGCAGCGACTGGTACAGGTTGAGCTTGGCATCGGTGAAGGGGTTCGCCATGGGTTGCTGCGAGCCCGTGAGCACGATGGGCTTGGGACTGCCCTGGATGAGGTAGGAGAGGGCTGCCGCCGTGTATGCCATGGTGTCCGTGCCGTGCAGCACCACAAAGCCGTCGTAGTCGTCGTAGGCCTCCATGATCGTTGCAGCTATGCGCTTCCAGTCGCTGGGGCGCATGTTTGTCGAGTCGATGTTCATGGGTTGAACGATATCCAGGTCACACAGGCCGCGTGCCTGCGGAACGTAGCCTGCAAGTTCCTCGCCGGTGAGCGCCGGGGCAAGGCCCGTGCCGTCTGCCTCCGGCATGGATGCAATGGTGCCACCCGTGGCCACCATGAGGATCCTCTTCATGTGTTGCTCCGTTCGAGAAGTACGCCACTGCCGAGAAGCGACGGCGATCGGCCGCCAGGCGGCGGCCCGCAGTCCGGCGCCTACGCCTCCGGCCTCACCAGGATAGGGATGCTGTCCAGCTTGTCCGCCGTCGCCGCAGGCAGGTAGACCGTCAGTCGCGCGCCGCCGGTGGAGAACTCCGCCCAGCCTTCGCCGTCAATTGTGACGGTGCCGTCGACGCCCAGCACGCAGCGCCAGGTCTCGCCCGCGTGCCCCGCCCCCACGCACATGCGCTTCGTGGCGTTGCCGCTGCGCGTGGAGAGAAGCACCGCCGCGCCCGAGACGCCGTGCCGCGCCGTGCCCTCGCGCGTCCAGCCGACAAGGTCCTTCTCGTCAAACCAGTCGCGCTGCTCGCCGTAGGCAAAGCGGCGCCGCACCTCCATGAGCAGCTCAAGCTCCGGCACGGCGGGAATCTGGTCGTTGGGGAGGCCAAAGAGGTCGCCCATGAAGACGCAGGGATAGCCTGCCTCGCGCAGCAGGATGAGCGCATAGGCGAGCGGCTTGAACCAGGGCTCGACCGTGGACTCGAGGGCCTGGTCGGGCTGGGTGTCGTGGTTGTCCACAAAGGTCACGGCGTGGATGGGATCCACGCTCACCAGGCTCCCGTCCAGGATGTGGGTGAGGTCTATGTTGTCGCCTGCCGTGGACGCGCGGTAGAAGTTGAAGTGGAGCGGCACGTCGAAGAGGCTCATGGCCCCCTCGCGCCCCAGGTAGCCCCGCAACTCGTCCACGTTCTGTGACCAGTACTCGCCTACGGCAAAGAGCTCCTTGCCGGTCTTCTCGCGCATGCGGGCAAGCCAGTCGAGGTAGAACGAGCGGCTCATGTGCTTCACGGCGTCAAGCCGCACGCCGTCGACGCCGGTGAGCCCCAGGTACCAGGCTCCCCACGTGGCGAGTTGCGCACGCACGCTGGGGTCGTCGAGGTCGACGTCGGCACCCATGAGGTAGTCATAGTTGCCCAGCTCGTCGCTCACCTCGTGGGACCACTCCTTGCCCACAAAGCGGTAGACGCCGGTTGTGCCCTCGAGCTCGTCGTAGTCGACGCCGGTGAAGTCCGTGATGCCCCACTGGTAGCGGTCAAGCTTTCCGGCACGCCCCGGGAACTCGAAGCGCGTGTAGGCGCGGATCTCTCGCGGATCGCCCACGGGCTTTGTGCGGTCCTGGGCGTCGCACTCCTGCGCCAGGACCAGCTGTGTGCCGTCGGCACCCATGCGGTGGTTGAGAACAACGTCTGCCAGCACGTTGACGCCCTGCTCCTGGATGGCGCGGATGGCTGCAAGATACTCGTGGCACGTGCCGTACTTGGTGCGCACGGATCCCTTTTGGTCGAACTCGCCCAGGTCCCAGAGGTCGTAGACGCCATAGCCCACGTCCTCAGCGCCCGCCTGCCCCTTGTAGGCAGGGGGCATCCACACCGAGGTGAAGCCCTCTTCCGCGAAGCGCGGGGCCATCTTGGCGAGGCGTCGCCAGTGCTGGCCATCTGCTGGCAGGTACCAGGAGAAGGCCTGGAGCATGAGCCCGTTCTTCGTGTTGATGACCATGGGCGCCCTACTTCCTGGGCTTGATGCCCAGGCGCTCGCGGCGGGCGATGGCGTAGCCCTCGACGTTCTTCTGCTGGCTTCGCTCGATGGCAAGGGCATCGTCAGGTACGTCGTGCGTGATGCACGAGCTTGCCCCCGTGATGGCACCGGCACCAATGTTGACGGGCGCCACCATCATGGTGTCCGAGCCTATGAAGGCGCCGTCGCCGATGGTGGTGCGGCTCTTGTGCACGCCGTCGTAGTTGCAGGTGATGGACCCGCCGCCAATGTTCACGCCGGCGCCCATCTGCGTGTCGCCAATGTAGGAGAGGTGCGGCACTTTGGAGCCCTCGCCCACCACGGAGTTCTTGAGCTCCACGTGCGTGCCGGCCTTGGCGCCGCGCAGCAGGTGGGTGTGGCCGCGCAGGTAGGCGCGGGGCCCGCAGCTGACGTCGTCGTCGATGGCAGAGTCAAAGATCACGGTCTCGTCCACGGTGCAGTTGTTGCCCACCGTGGCGTCCTCTAGACGGCTGTTGGGGCCAACGGTGCATGCCTCGCCCACGGACGTCTTGCCCCAGAGGAAGGTCTGGGGGAGAAGGACGGTGTCCTTTCCAACGGTGGCCTCGGGGCCAACCCAGACCTGGTCGGGATCGAGCATCGAGACGCCGGAGCGCATGAGGCCCTCGTTGATGCGGCGCTGCATGATCTTGGTGACCTGCGCCAGCTGGACGCGGTCGTTGACGCCCAGGAGCTCCTCGTAGTCGTCGCAGTGGACGGCCGAGACGGGCTCGCCCATGCCCACGTAGATGCCTACCGTGTCGGTGAGGTAGTACTCGCCCTGGGCGTTGTCGTTGGTGACCTTGTCGATGTTGGTCGAGAGGCGCTCGCCGCAGAAGCAGTAGGCGCCGGCGTTGCACTCGAGGAGAGTGGCGCGCTGCTCGGGCGTGCAGTCCTTGTCCTCGATGATGGCTCGCACGCTGCCGTCCTCGATGAGCACACGGCCGTAGCCAGAGACGTCCGGCGGCGTCATGGTGAGCAGCGTGCAGGCGTTGTGGTCAGCGCGGGTGGCATCTACCAGGGAAGCTATGGTCTTGGGGCGAACGAGCGGCAGGTCGCCGTTGAGAACCACCACGGGTCCGGCAAAGCCGTCCAGGGCGTCGCGCACCACGCGCACGGCGTGGCCGGTGCCCAGACGCTTGGTCTGCTCGACAAACTCCACGTCCTTCTCGTCCGCAAAGTACGAGCGGACCTCGTCGGCACCGTTGCCCACCACCAGCACGATGCGGTCGACGCCGGCCTTGCGGGCGGCGTCGACAACCCACCAGGCAAGTGGCTTGTCGAGGACCTTGTGCATAACCTTAGGGTGGTGAGACTTCATACGCGTTCCCTCGCCGGCGGCAAGGACGATCGCGGTGACGGGCATGGCTGCCTCCTGTGTTCGCGGTGACATGGGGCGTGCGGGCCGACCGGCACTCGCCGGGCGGCCACATACCAATTCATGATAGCTCAGGCATGTGCAGGGCCCGAGGGCCGCGGCTAGTTGCGGGAGTGACCGTTGGTCTTTGCGCCAACGACGGCCGCAAGCGCCACCACGGGCAGGCTCACCGGCGGGAATCACAACGCAAGCACGCAGGTGCTGAGCAGCCACTTTCCCGTGCTAGCTCCCACGAGGGCACCCGTGGAGAGCGCCACTGCGAGCATGGGGTCGCCTCCGGTGATGATTGCGACGGCATAGCCGGCAGCGACCCCGCAGAAGATGAGGGGGAAGAACTCGCCGCCAATCCAGCCGGTCTCCTCGCAGAGCTGCGTGAGGGCAAGCTTTGCCACGCAGGTTGCAAGCAGCACCCCGGCACCCATGGCCTGCTAGCCGTCGAGGAGGTCTCTCGTGCCGGACTGCCCCGAGAAGAACACCTCGGGCAGAGCCAGGGCGACAAGCCCCAGGACAACGCCGCAGAGGACGGCCTTGGGGACGGTCTTCATGCGATCGCACGCCACCTTTGCTGCCTTTCCGGCGTACGCGGAGAGGCGGGCGAGCGCCCAGCCAAGGGGAAGCGAGAGGAGCGCCCACAGCGCGCTCGCGTCAAGCCCCAGGTAGTCGATGCCGTCAAAGCGGGGGAAGCCCGCTCCGGGCCCAAAGAGGCGAGAGATTCCGAGCGCGCCAAAACACAAACCCCACGGCCGCCACAGCCCAGAGCAGGATGCGGGGTCCGCGCGCGTAGCGCCTGCCCTCGTCGCTCGCGGCGGGGGAGAGCGCCTTCCAGGCGGCCGCAAGCGGGTGCGTAGTGTTGCGCGCCACCGCCACGCCCGAGCGACGCATCCCGTGCATGGCCATGGTGCCTAGCGCCGCGGTGAAGCCCGAGACGCCCGCTTCGGGGCCAACGGCACCGCCAAAGGCGATGGGAAGCGCAAAGAGCATCAGCGCCCATGGCCAGCTCTTCACCTGGCAGTCGCCCTCGGTGCGGCAGTGGCCAACCACCACGCCAAGGGTGTCAAGCGAGAAGCCCGCGTGGCTGGTGGCAACGCCCACGAGGACGCCACCCAGGGTGCAGAGAAGCACCGGTGCCACTGCGCCCAGAGGCTGGGGGAGTGCCTCGGCGACGCCCTCCCAGACAACCTCCTGGAGCAGGTCGACCGCCTTCAATGTGGCGAGGCAGCCCGCGCCCACTACCACGCCCGCCAAGAGTGCCCAGAGCAGCAGAACAAGGGACGCGCGCAACAGAGCGACGCCGCGGGGGGCCTCCTCCGCGGCGTCGATGATCCTCTTGTGTGTTTTGGGCTTCTCGTCCGGCATGCGTCTAGACCTCGGAGTGGCCAGCTGCGCCCTGCGAGACCGAGTTGTTGGTGTAGACGTTGTAGATGCAGGTTGCCAGGGGCTCGGCGATGCTGATCTGCTTGATCTTGGAGCCAGGCTTGTTGGCGGCCTCGCAGGGGATGGCGTCGGTTACGACGCATTCGACGATGGGCGCGTTCTGCAGGCGCTCGATGGCCTGGCCGGAGAAGATGCCGTGGGTGGCAGAGACGTAGATGTCGCCCGCGCCCATCTCCTTGAGCTTGTTGATGGACCCCACGAGGGTGCCGCCCGTGTCAATCATGTCGTCGTTGATGATGCAGGTCTTGCCCACGATGTCGCCAATGACGCCCATGACCTCGGCGGCGTTGTGCTTGGGGCGGCTCTTGTGGGCGATTGCGACCTCGCAGCCCAGGTAGTCCGAGAGCTTCTTTGCCACCTTGGCGCGGCCCATGTCAGGCGAGACGACCACGGTGTTGTCCCAGTCGAAGTCCTTGGTCTTGAAGTAGTCGCCAAAGTTGTACAGGGCGGTGAGGTGCGTCACGGGGATGTCGAAGAAGCCCTGGATCTGGCCGGAGTGCAGGTCGAGCGTGATCACGCGGTCAACGCCGGCGGCCTCGAGGAGGTTGGCCACCAGGCGGGCGGTGATGGGCTCGCGGCTGGACGCCTTGCGGTCCTGGCGAGCGTAGCCGTAGTGGGGGATGACCGCGGTGAAGCTCTCCGCGCTTGCGCGGGTGGCGGCGTCGGCCACGATGAGGGTCTCCATGATGAGGTCGTTCACGTTCTTGCTCGCAATGGTCTGGATGAAGAAGACCTCGTCGCCGCGGACGGACTCCTCAAAGCGGGCATAGATCTCGCCGTTGGCGAACTTCTCGATCTTGAGGCCCTGAAGCTTGAGGTGGAGGATGTCTGCGATGTCCTGGGCGAGCTTGGGGTTGCTGGTACCGGAGTAAAGCTTGATTTCCTTCTGGTAGGTGGTGGGCTTGCTCAGGTCTTCGTACATCGACTGCCGTCCTTCCGTCTGGGACCTATCCCGGCTATTCAGGCTGTTCGTGCCGCAACGATGATAGCGCAGCCAAAGCGCCTGCCGCCACATTACACGCGCGTTTCATGGGTATCCCAAGGCGAGGGGCGTCACTCTACCGTTCGCGGAGAATTCAATGCATCCCAGCTTTTGTACCAGGTGAAGGCAAATGCGAGAAGAAAAATGGCTGGGGTAGTAGGATTCGAACCCACATTCCAGGCACCAAAAACCCGTGTCCTAACCGTTGGACGATACCCCAGTGAGCGTGCCACCCGCTAAGCGGGCTTCTCGGCTAGTGTATCAGAGTGTGGCCGCGCGAGGCGCCGTGCGCTCTCGTGCCGAGAGGGGGATCACATCATGATGAAGGCCATCCAGCGGTTTGGCGGCGCGCTCTTCACGCCCGCCATGCTCTTCGCCTTTGCGGGGGTCGTGGTGGGTCTGGGAACGCTCTTCACCACCGAGTCCATCATGGGGCCCATCGCGGCGGCCGGCACCACCTGGACCAAGTGCTGGACCGTGATTCTCGACGGCGGTTGGACGGTCTTCAACCAGCTTCCGCTGCTCTTTGCCGTGGCGCTTCCCATTGGCCTTGCCAAGAAGCAAGCGGGCCGCTGCTGCCTCGAGGCGTTTGTCGCCTACCTCACGTTCAACTACTTTGTGAGCTCGATGCTCTCTGCCTGGGCGCCCGAGTTGGGCGTTGACTTCTCGGCCAGCGCCGGGAGCGCGGAGGGCATCGCGACCATTGCAGGCATTCGCACGCTGGACATGGGCATTGCCGGCGCACTTCTCATCTCTGGCGTGGTCATCTCGCTCCACAACCGCTTCTTCGATACGCGCCTGCCAGAGTGGCTGGGGGTCTTCTCCGGCTCGACCTTTGTGTACATGGTCTCGTTCATCGTGATGCTGCCGATTGCTGTCGTGGTGGTGCTGGTATGGCCCAAGGTCCAGGTGGGCATGCACGTATTTCAGCAGGTCATCCTCGACGTCGGCACGGCGGGTGTGGGAATCTTCGTCTTCCTTGAGCGCGTGCTCATTCCGTTTGGCCTGCACCACCTGCTCTACGCGCCCTTCTACTACGACAACGTGATTGTGCAGGGAGGCATCTACGCTGCCTGGGCAAACGCCCTGCCGGGCCTTGCGGCCTCCGCGCGCCCGCTTGCGGAGCTCGCGCCGTGGGCGTCACTCACGGCCACGGGCTGGTCAAAGCTCTTTGGCATTCCTGGCATCGCCGCCGCGTTCTACGTTACCGCCAAGCCCGAGCGCCGCAAGCGCGTGCTGGCGCTTCTCGTCCCCGTGACGCTGACCTCGGTGCTCTGTGGCGTGACCGAGCCCATCGAGTACACGTTCCTCTTTGTGGCGCCCCAGCTCTTTGTGGCCCACGCGGCGCTTGCCGCCTGCCTCTCCATGACGATGAACGCTTTTGGCGTGGTAGGCGTCTTCTCGGGCGGCCTCATCGAGATGTCCTCGCTCGACTTTGTGCCCCTCTCCGCCACACATGGTCAGACCTATCTTGTGGCGCTGGCAATTGGCCTGTGCTTCACGGTCATATACTTCCTGGTTTTCCGCTTCCTCATCCTGCACTTTGACTTCAAGACGCCCGGAAGGGCGAGCGACGAGGAGGTACGGCTGCACACGCAGGACGAGTACCGAGACGCCCACGGGATGCCGCGCGCGCAGGACGGCAAGCGCCTTGGGGTCGAGGGCGAGAAGCTCGACGCCCACCAGGAGGACGCCTATGCGCTGCGACTTGTGGAGCTTCTCGGCGGCGCCGAGAACATCGAGGGCATTACCAGCTGCGCCACGCGTCTGCGGGTGGACGTGCGCGATCCCGAGAAGGTCGCGGAGAGCGATGCCTTTGTGGACGCTGGCGCGAGGGGTGCCGTGTGCACGGGCCGTGCGGTCCAGGTGATCGTGGGTCTCAATGTGACGCAGGTGGCAGAGCGCGTCGAGAGGGTCCTGGGGATGGACGAGTGAGATGGCGGTGGTGATATTGGGTCGCGTCAATTGAACAATATGACATGGCTCATTTGCCATCTCCCTCTTGTTACAAGTTTGAACAAGTGATTGAATAACGTGCAGACATGTACTCGGACGAGTGGTGGCGGTGTGAACAACTCCCCTCCACTAAGCCAGAAAACGAAAGGTCAGACTGGCAGTGGGCGAGCGCGTTACAGCGTTCTTCGACATAGACGGGACCTTGGGCTGGACAGACCCGGTTGTCCGCGAGCAGCTGAGTGACGAAGAGCGCAAGCTCTCGCCGGTTCCCAGCCCTGCCGTGGCGGATGCCATACGACGTTTCGTGGCAGCCGGCAACCGCGCGTTCATCTGCACGGGCCGCTCGCCGCTCGACATCCACCCCAAGATGGCGGCGCTCCCTTTCTCGGGAATGGCATGCCTTGCCGGTGCGTACGTCAAGGTGGGGGACGTGGTCCTTCGTGACGTCGCGCTGCCGCCCGAGGTGCTTGCCGGCGTGGACGCGGTTCTCGCGCAGACCGGCTCTGGCGCTCTTCTCGAGTCTGCCCGTGGCTCGGTTGACGTGCGTGGGGGCACGGCGGGTACGCACCAGCCGTCGCCGGCGAACGTGGGCGAGGCCTTGCGCTTGATTCCGGGCGGACGCGTGCACAAGGTCGTGCTGCCGACGCCTGCAGCGAGGGTCGTGGTCGATCGCTTCTCTGGGGTGGTTGGGCTTTCCATAACGGGGCTTGAGATGGGAAACAGCGAGGTTGGCCTCTCCAAGAACTGCAAGCGGGGCGCGGTGAGGGCGATTCTCGACTACGTTGGAGACGCCGGTACCACCTATGGATTCGGCGACTCCGAGAATGACCTCAGCCTGTTTGAGCAGGTTGATGTATCGGTGGCGATGGGCAACGCGGTACCTGCGGTGAAGCGGGCGGCGACCCTTGTGACCGACACCGTGGGCAACGACGGCGTTGCAAAGGCCCTTGCCAAGCTGGGCCTCATCTAGGCTGGCCGGGCAGGCGTTGGCATGACGGGCAAGACGCACATAGCCGTTGGCGCGGCTGCCGCGCTGGCGACGGCGAAGTACGTTCCGTTGGCACTGACGGGTGGGGTGCCGATGATCACGGGCGGCGCCTCGACGCTCGCCTGTCTTGCGGCAGGGGCGGCGGGCGGCCTTCTTCCCGATGCCGACGTATCTACGAGCGAGGCGTCACAGCAGCTGAGAAGGGCCTGGTGGCTTCTCGTCGCCGTGATCGCCTCGGCGTTTGGGGCCGATGCGCTTGCTGGGTCTGACCTCGCGGCGCAAGCCGTTGCGTTCGTGCGCGCCGCAGGGACGAACCAGGTTGCAGGGGTCGCCGTGATCGTTGCGGTTCTCGCCTGCGGCAGGGCTTCAGGACACAGGGGCTTCTCGCACTCGTTCGTTGCCACGGCGCTCTTCTTTGGCGGTGCGTACCTGGCGGCACCGGAGCTTGCGCTGGCAATGGCGGTGGGGTACTTCTCGCACCTGGTGGTTGACCTGCTCAACAAGAAGCCCGAACGGCTCTTCTGGCCCGTTTCGAGAGGCCAGGCGCTGGGGCTGTGCAAGGCTGGCGGCATCGTGGACGGCGTGCTTCTCGTTCTTGGCGTTGCCACTGTTGCCGCCCTGCTCTCGGGATGGCTGTAGGGGAGCGAGGGCACTGGGCATAGGTGACGCCCGAGACAAGATTTCCGACGGCCGAAGAGGAGATAATCGCTGTTCCGGCGCATAATTGACGCCGAAGGTGGCGCTTTGGACGGGATTCCGTACGAGATGCGCCCTCCGGCGAGAAAATGACGCCGGGACAAGGATTTGCTCCGCCATCGCTGCGGGAACGCGCCTATCGGCGAGAAATAGGCGCCGGAGCGTGGGCTCCCGACGGGATTCCGTACGAAAGGCACCCTCCGGCGCCGTTTTCTCGCCGGAGGGCGCGTTATTGCAACGGAGACGTACGGAAGCCCTCGTATGGCGCCGTTTCCTCGCCAGAGGGCGTGTTCCCGCAGCGAGGTGCCTGCGGCTACCTCCTCGACACAGTCGTGAAGCAGAAGAGCTCCGGATGGTGGCGCACCTGCGTGTACTCGAACATCACCCCGTCGGAGTTGTAGGACTGGCTCTCGACCACCGCCACGCAGTTGTAGGGGTCAAGGTCCATGTAGCTGCAGTCCTCGTCGGTCGCAAGCTGCACCGTGATGCGGCGACGGCTCGTGAGGATGCGCATCCCTAGGTCATTCTCGAGATAGCTGTAGACGGACTTCTCCGCCTGCTCGGCAGTGAGGCCAGGAACCGCGGAGGCCAGGAAATAGTCGTGATCGACTTGGCGTGCGACGTCGTCCAGCGTGCGCACGCGCACCACGCGCACCAGCTCGACGCCCTCGGCGAAGCCCGTACGACGCGCGAGCCCGGCGCCGCAGGTAACGCGTTCAAACGACTTGACGTGTGTGCCGGGAACCAGGCCGTTTCTCCGTGCATACTCGCCAAAGGACTCGACGCCCTCGAGCGAGCCCTGGGCGCTGTGTGCCTCTCGCTGCCAGATGACCCGCACCCCCCGGCCGTGCATCGGCTGCACGTAGGCATCGTCAGCCAGCATGGAGACCGCGCGCCTGAGGGTGTTGCGCGAGCATCCGTACTCCGCCGTGAGTTCTCCCTCGGAGGGAAGAAGCTCCTGGTAGGAGTAGGTTCCTTCCTGGATCTTTCCCTTGAGGTCGCGGTAGATGCCCTCAAAGATCGCCTTAGGCATGTGGTCTCTCCTAGCTTGCGGACCGTCGGACCTTGAAGGGACGACAGGTGCGGAACATGTGTGGTACCAGATATCCTAGAACTCCTGAAAGCCGTTTGGACGAGTAACCGGTGACCGTTAAGAAAGCACAGCCTATGTACCTGCGTAAACAGTAAAACGAGCATTACTCGTGCCTACCGTTCACCACGAATAAGGTACCGCTCAGTCGATACTTGTTTGAACAAGAGACGCGCAAGGTTATTGTCGTAACCAAGAGACGGGGCATTACCCGGGAAAGCCCGCGTAGCGGCTCCGTGATAGGGCAAGGACGACGGAAGGCGTCGTTCAGACAGGAAGCAACGGGAGGATCACGATGGGGAACATTTCGAGGAAGCAGTTCATCACGCTCGGCGCAGCGTCGGCGGCCGTCCTTGGCCTCGCCGGCTGCGGTGGCAGCTCCAGCTCCGACAGCTCCAGCTCTTCTAGCACCAGCAGCTCCAACAGCGACGACCGCTCCGGGAACGTCTACTGGCTCAACTTCAAGCCCGAGCTTGACGAGACTGCCCAGAAGCTCGCCAAGAGCTACATGGAGAAGTACCCCAACGTCAAGGTCAAGGTCCAGGCCGCCGCGTCCGGCACCTATGAGCAGACCCTGACCTCCGAGATGGACAAGACCGACGCCCCCACGCTCTTCAACATCGGCACCACCGCCGGCGTCAAGGAGTGGGGCTCCAACGCCATGGACCTCTCCGGCACCGACATCGAGAAGGCCCTCTCCACCACCGACTACACCTACAAGGACTCCGACGGCCGTCTGGTCTGCGCCGGCCTCTGCTACGAGACCTACGGCATCGTCGTGAACGCCGACCTGGTCGAGAAGGCCGGCCACAGCGTCGACGACATCAAGGACTTCGACTCCCTGAAGACCGTCGTCGAGGACATCCACAAGAATGCCGCCACGCTGGGCTTCGACGCCTTCGCCGCAACCGACCTCGACGATTCCTCGTCTTGGCGCGTGACCGGCCACCTTGCCAACCTCGAGTACTACTACGAGGAGAAGGACGACGGTGGCTGGGACGCAACCCCTGCCACCATCAAGGGCACCTACCTCCCCAACTACAAGAAGATCTTCGACCTGGCCATCAACAACTCCGCCGAGGATCCCACGACCCTCTCCACCGGCGGCCACGACCCCGCGACCGAGTTCACCTCCGGCAAGGCGGCGTTCTTCTTCACCGGCTCCTGGGACTACGCCACCATCTCGGCCGCCCAGAAGAACACCACGATGATCCCGTACTACTGCGGCGTGTCCGGCGAGGAGAAGGCCGGCCTCAACAGCGGCACCGAGAACCGCCTCGCCATCAACGACTCTGCCTCCGATGAGGACAAGAAGGCCACCATGGACTTCTGGCTCTGGCTCGTCACCGACCCCGAGGCCTCCAAGGAAATGGTCGCTCAGCTTGGCGTCCTTCCCTACACCGACGCCGCCAAGGGCGACAACGACTACCTCAACAAGGCCGAGGAGCTCTCCAAGGCAGGCAACTACACCATGGACTGGGCAACCAACTACCAGCCCAACGTCGACCAGTACCGCAAGGGCCTGGTCTCTGCCCTCAACTCCTACACGGCGGATCAGTCCGACGCCAACTGGGAGACCTTCAAGACCGCGTTCGTCGACGGCTGGGCCCAGAACTACAAGGTCGAGAACGCCTAGTTCCATCTGACCTCTGACTGGCATTTGGGGGCCGGGCGTTCATACGGCGCCTGGCCCCCGTTCTTTTCTCACGCGGGAGTGGAAAAGCATGAAAAGCAAAGCCATCAAGCAGAGCTCCCAGATAAAGTCAACGAGACACTTCTGGTGGCTCTTCCTCCTGCCCGTGACGGCCGCCTTCACCATCGGCTTCGTTTGGCCGTTCATCCAGGGCATCTACCTTTCCTTCTGCAAATTCAAGACCATTTCGAGCGCTAAGTTCATTGGCCTTTCCAACTATGCCTCCGCCTTCGCGGACGAGTCCTTCCAGCACTCCTTCTGGTACACGGCACTGACCGCCATCGTGTGCCTCGTCCTCATCAACGTGATCGCGTTTGCCGTGGCCTACGCGCTCACGCAGGGCATCAAGGGCTCGAACATCTTCCGCACGATCTTCTTCGCGCCAAACCTGATCGGCGGCATCGTCCTCGGCTACATCTGGTCGATGATCTTCGACGGCATCCTCCAGCAGTACGGCACCTCGGTGGTCCTCGAGACCAAGTACGGCTTCTGGGGCCTGATCATCCTCATGTGCTGGCAGCAGATCGGCTACATGATGATCATCTACATCGCCGGCATCCAGGCTGTCCCCGAGGACATGATCGAGGCCGCCAAGATCGACGGCGCGACCAAGGCGCAGACCCTCTTCAAGGTGATCATCCCCAACGTGATGCCCTCGATCACGATCTGCACGTTCCTCTCGCTCACCAACGGCTTCAAGCTCTTCGACCAGAACCTCGCGCTTACTGGCGGCCTGCCGTACGAGCAGCTCGCCGACGGCAAGACCATCAACACGACCGAGATGATGGCCCTGAACATCTACAACACGTTCTACTCGGGTACCGGCGCGTCGCGAGGCGTCGCCCAGGCGAAGGCAGTCATATTCTTCGTCCTTGTCGCTGCCATGGGACTCGCGCAGCTCTCGTACACCCGTAAGAGGGAGGTGCAGCAGTAATGGCAAACCAGCCACAGGCGCTCGCATCCGAGGCGCGTCACAAGAAGATCCTGACCATCGTCTTCACCATCATCTGCATCGTCTGGGTCCTGCCGGTCGTGTGCGTGGCGGTCAACTCCTTCAAGCTGAACACCTTCGTCAAGACCGAGACCTTCGCCCTCCCCACCGAGGAGAGCTTCGCCGGGTGGTCCAACTTCATCACCGGCATGACCTTCGGCAACTACCCGTTCTGGAGCGCGTTTGGCTACAGCGCCCTCATCACCGTGCTCTCCACGGCGCTGATCCTCATCTGCTGCTCGATGGCGGCGTGGTACATCGCCCGCGTGAACTCCAAGTTCTGCAAGGTCATCTACACGCTCTGCATCTTCTCGATGGTCGTGCCCTTCCAGATGGTCATGTTCACGCTCTCCAAGACGGCTGACACCCTGAAGCTCAACACCCCGTTCACCATTCCCATCGTCTACCTTGGCTTTGGTGCCGGCCTCGCCATCTTCATGTTCGTCGGCTTCGTGAAGTCAATCCCGCTGGAGATCGAGGAGGCCGCCGCAATCGACGGCTGCGGCCCGGTGCGCACCTTCTTCCTGGTGGTGCTCCCCATGCTCAAGCCCACGCTCATCTCCGTCGGCATCCTCGAGATCATGTGGGTCTGGAACGACTACCTCCTGCCGTACCTGGTCCTGGACATCAACCAGTACCGCACGATCCCCATTCAGATCCAGTACCTCAAGGGCAGCTATGGAACGGTCGACCTCGGTGCGACCATGGCAATCATCCTCATGGCCATCATCCCCGTCATCGTCTTCTACCTCTCCTGCCAGAAGTACATCATCAAGGGCGTTGCGGCCGGCGCCGTCAAGGGCTAGGCCAAAGACCCAGGCTCGTCTGAGTTCGTCCCCTCTTTCCCACTCTCTCCGCGGGGCCTCCCCGGTCCCGCGGAGGGGGACCTCCTCGAAGACACGCAGCTCACCACGGGGGCGCGGGCCCCGGCTGCAACCAATGGAAGGAATCCGAGAACCATGGCAGAAGTCAGCCTGAAGCACATCACGAAGATCTATCCGAACATCGAGAAGACCAAGAAGCACCGCCTTGGCAAGAAGGCCGCGGAGCCCGAGAAGAAAAAGAGCAACCTCAAGGTCACCGACGAAGGCGTCGTGGCGGTCGAGGACTTCAACCTCGACATCGCAGACCGCGAGTTTGTCGTCCTCGTTGGCCCCTCCGGCTGCGGCAAGTCCACGACGCTGCGCATGATCGCCGGCCTCGAGAGCATCTCCGGCGGCGAGCTCGCCATCGACGGCAAGGTCATGAACGAGGTCGCCCCCAAGGATCGCGACATCGCCATGGTCTTCCAGAGCTACGCCCTGTACCCCCACATGACCGTGTACGACAACATGGCCTTCCCCCTGAAGCTCCGCAAGGTCCCCGAGGACCAGATCGACCAGAAGGTCCGCCAGGCGGCAGAGACCCTGGGCATCACCCAGTACCTCGACCGCAAGCCCAAGGCCCTCTCCGGCGGCCAGCGCCAGCGCGTGGCCATCGGCCGCGCCATCGTGCGTGACCCCAAGGTCCTTCTCATGGACGAGCCCCTCTCCAACCTGGACGCCAAGCTCAGGAACCAGATGCGCGCCGAGATCATCAAGCTCCGCAAGCGCATCAACGCCACCTTCGTCTATGTCACGCACGACCAGACCGAGGCCATGACCCTCGGCGACCGCATCGTGATCATGAAGGACGGCGTGGTCCAGCAGGTGGGCACCCCGCAGGAGGTCTTCAACGAGCCTGCGAACCTCTTCGTCGCCGGCTTCATCGGCGTGCCGCAGATGAACTTCTTTGACGGCAAGCTCGAGAAGACTGCCGCAGGCTACGTGCTGCACGCGCTCGACACGCAGATCGCCATCTCGCCCGAGACGTGCAAGGCGCTTGCCGCAGCTGGCGTCACCTCGCTCGACGTCACGGCCGGCGTGCGCCCCGAGCAGATTCAGCTCGCAAATGCGGACGAGCCCGGAGCCATCTCGGGTACCATCGACGTCTCGGAGCTCATGGGCTCGACGGTCCACGTTCATGCGAGCGTCAAGGGCTATGACTTCGTCCTGGTCATCCCCACCATCGATTTCGACGGCGCCCTCGGCAGGTCCTTCTCCGACGGCGCACCCATCTCCTTCAAGTTCGAGCCGAACGCTGTCCACTTCTTCGACAAGGCGTCCGGTAAGAACATCATCAAGCCGTAGCCTTCCCTCCCTCCCGCGACATCGGCTTGGTGCGGCCCCGGCCCGCTTTCTCGGACGGGTCGGGGCCCTTTTGCGGGAGCGACATCGATGACGGCCTGCGCGTGAGCGCAGAACGAGAGAAGGAGAGAAACATGGAGAGAGCAAGCGGCGTTCTTATGCCCGTCTCGTCGCTTCCGGGTATTGTGGGCATTGGCACCTTTGGTCGCGAGGCGTATGACTTCGTGGACTTCCTTGCCCGCACCCATCAGCGCTACTGGCAGGTCCTGCCCCTCACCACCACGAGCTTTGGCGACTCGCCCTACCAGTCCTTCTCCGCCTTCGCGGGGAATCCGTACTTCATAGACATCCAGGATCTAGTTCGCCTTGGCTACCTCACCGAACAGGACCTTGTTGTCTTGCCCTTTGGAGACGACCCAGAGAACGTCGACTACGGCACGCTCTTCCGCGGACACAGGGCTCTGCTCGAGCGTGCGCTCCCGAGCTTCTCGGCAGCGCCGCCCGAGGACTTCGAGGAGTTCTGCGAGGCGAACGGCTCCTGGCTCGAGCCTTACTGCGAGTTCATGACCGTCAAGGAGGAGTTTGACCTCAAGGCGTACTACGAGTGGCCGCAGCAGTACCGCAGCTGCGGCAAGGCGAGCGCAGCGCTCTGCGCCAAGCACCCCGAGCGCATGCGCTACCACCAGATGACGCAGTACTTCTTCTATCGTCACTGGAAGCGCCTGAAGGACTACGCCAACGAGCGCGGCGTCCTTGTCATTGGAGACATCCCCATCTACGTCTCGCGCGACTCTGTGGAGATGTGGGCCACGCCGGAGCTCTTCCGCGTGGACGCCACGGGCAACCCCACGTGCGTGGCCGGTACCCCGCCCGACCAGTTCTCCTCGACCGGTCAGTACTGGGGCAACCCCATCTATGACTGGGCGGGCATGGCCGAGGACGGCTTTGCCTGGTGGGTCGAGCGCCTGCGCGCAAGCCTCGAGCTCTATGACATCCTGCGCATCGACCACTTCCGCGGCTTTGAGTCCTACTGGTCCGTGCCCTTTGGTGCGCCGGACTCGAGCTTTGGCCGCTGGGCCAAGGGCCCCGGCAGCGACGTCTTTGATGCCGTCGCCGAGCATCTGGGCGAGCTGCCCATCATTGCTGAGGACCTGGGCTTCATGACGCCAGAGGTCATAGCCATGCGCGAGCACACGGGCTTCCCCGGCATGAAGATCCTGCAGTTTGGCTTTGACTCCGAGGGCGATTCCCTCGATCTTCCGCACCACTACGTTGCCAACACCGTGGCCTACGTAGGCACGCACGACAACGAGACTGCCATGGGCTGGTTCAAGGACACCGCCACGCCCGACGTGCGCGAGAAGACTATGCGCTACCTGGCCCTTGGGCCCGGTGAGACCGTGGCGCAGGGCTGCAACCGCGCCATTGCCGCCTCGGTGAGCGACACCTGCATCTTCCGCATGCAGGACCTTCTCGGGCTGGATAACTCCGCTCGCATCAACACTCCCTCGACCGTGGGGAAGAACTGGCGCTGGCGCATGCTGCCTGACGCCGTGACGCCCGAGGTTGAGGCAGAGCTCTCTGATCTGACCACCACCTACTACCGGGTTCCCGGCACGAAGGAGCCTGAGCTTCCCGAATAGGGGAGTGCGGGATGCCGCATGGCCACCGTCCACTCTGTCATGTCACCGCGACACTTGGAGGTATCGCAACACATGAAGATCGATCTTGAGGCACGTTCCCAGGAGAAGTTTGGCCGTCCGCTCGCCGAGCTCGACGACACCACCATCTGCACCATGCTCGAGGACATCGTCCGCGAGCATGCGGCGACCATGCCCCTCAACGAGGGCAAGCGCCGCCTGTACTACCTCTCGGCCGAGTTTCTCATTGGCCGTCTGCTCACCAACAACCTCATCGAGCTGGGCGTGTACGACGACGTTAAGACGCAGCTCGCTGCCGCCGGCCACGACCTGGGTGCCGTCGAGGAGCGCGAGGTCGAGCCGTCCCTGGGCAACGGTGGCCTGGGCCGCCTTGCCGCGTGCTTCCTGGACTCCATCGCAACGCTCGGCCTTCCCGGCGACGGCGTGGGCCTGAACTACCACTACGGCCTCTTCCACCAGCGCTTTGTTGACCTGCAGCAGGCCGCGGAGCCCGATGGCTGGCTGGACCGCCAGGACTGGCTCGTGAAGGACGAGAAGGCCTACACCGTCGAGTTCGGCGGCTTTACGGTGAAGTCGCGCCTGTACGACATTGACGTCTTGGGCTATGGTCGCACCACCAAGAACCGCCTGCGCCTCTTTGACCTCGAGAGCGTTGACGACTCGCTGGTGCCGGTCAACTCCATCGACTTCGACAAGGGCGAGCTCGCCAAGAACCTCACGCTCTTCCTCTACCCCGACGACTCCGATGACGCCGGCCGCCTGCTCCGCGTGTACCAGGAGTACTTCATGGTCTCCAATGCGGCCCAGCTTATCCTCGACGAGGCTGTCGAGCGCGGCTCCAACCTGCACGACCTGCCCGACTACGCCGTGGTGCAGATCAACGACACGCATCCCTCCATGGTCATCCCCGAGCTGGTGCGCCTGCTCGTGGACGTTCATGGCTTCGAGCTCGACGAGGCCGTCTCGGTGGTGCGCCGCATGGTGGCCTACACCAACCACACGATCCTTGCCGAGGCGCTCGAGAAGTGGCCACTCGAGAGCCTCAAGACCGTTGCCCCGCGCATAGCGGAGATCGTGGTCAAGCTGGACGAGCTCGAGCGTGCCGAGAACGGCAGCAACGATGCCGTGGCCATCGTGCGCGACGGCGTGGTGCACATGGCCCACATGGCCATCCACTACGGCTTCTCGATCAACGGCGTGGCCGCGCTGCACACCAAGATCCTCGAGGACACCGAGCTGCACCCCTTCTACGAGCTCTATCCCGAGAAATTCTCCAACAAGACCAACGGCATCACGTTCCGTCGCTGGATCATGGACGCCAACCCCGCGCTCTCCAGCGTGCTCGATGACGTCCTGGGCACAGGCTGGCGCACCTCCTGCGACCTCTCCGGGCTTCTCGCTTTCAAGGACGACGAGGCAGTCCTCGCGCGCCTGGACGACGCAAAGTCTGAGGCCAAGGCCGGCGTGCGCGAGTTCCTGTGGGAGACGCAGGGCGCGCGCATCCCCGAGGACGCGATCATCGACGTGCAGGTGAAGCGCATCCACGAGTACAAGCGTCAGCAGATGCTCGCGCTCTACATCATCTGGAAGTACCTCGACATCAAGAACGGCAACGTTCCCGCACGCCCGCTCGCCATCGTCTTTGGCGGCAAGGCGGCGCCCGCCTACACCATCGCGCAGGACATTATCCACCTCATCCTGCTGCTCTCCCGTTGGATTGCGGCCGATCCGGTTGTCTCGCCGCACCTTCAGGTGGTCATGATCGAGAACTACAACGTGAGCGCGGCGGAGCGCGTGATTCCTGCTGCGGACATCTCCGAGCAGATCTCGCTTGCCTCCAAGGAGGCGTCGGGCACCTCGAACATGAAGTTCATGCTCAACGGCGCGGTGACCCTCTGTACGCTCGACGGCGCCAACGTCGAGATCGCGGACCTCGTGGGCGACGAGAACATCTACACCTTTGGCACCCCCTCCAAGGAGGTCGAGCGCCTGTACGCCGAGCACGCCTATGACGCCCATGCGCACTACCTGCGTCCCGGCGTGAAGCTCCTGGTGGACTTCATCACCAACCCCGCCTTCCTCGCACTAGGCAACGCCGAGCGCCTGCGCCGCCTGCACGACGACATGGCCTGGAAGGACTGGTTCATGGCGCTTCTCGACATCGAGGAGTACATCCAGAAGAAGGAGCAGGTGCTTGCCGACTACGAGAACCGCGACGCCTGGCGCAAGAAGTCGCTGGTGAACATCGCGAAGTCCGGCGCATTCTCATCCGACCGTACCATCCGCCAGTACAACGACGACATCTGGCACCTGTAGTTAGACAAAGGGAGCTTCCCTTTGTCTCATAGCAACGGCCCCGGGCAAATTTGCCCCGGGGCCGTTTTATATCTGACGGCTGACATGAGACATAGGGACTGCCTCCCTTGTCTCATTAAGGGAAACTCCCTCGTCTCACATCCCCTCGAAGGCGGCGCAGATGGCGTCGAGCAGCAGTACGGCGTAGGTCTGCGCGTCGCTGATGGTGAAGGTTCCCTCGAAGTTGGGGCCAACAGGCAGTTCGATGCGCACGGTGGGGACGCTCTCGCGCGAGCTCTCGACGGCCGTGCGCAGGCGCAGCGGCAGCGTGTCCACGTCATCCATCACCACGTTGGAGGTGGTGGTGCCATCAGGCAGAGGAGCAGCAGAGAGCACGAGGACCGCCTGGGCGCCCTTGCAGGCGTCGGATGCGGCAGTGTCAACAAGCTCGAGGCCAGAGGTGTTGGTCGTTGCGCTTGCCAGGTTCCAGATGCGCCCGGCGACGTTTCTCGAGATGGGGTCCTCGCCGGTGATGCACAGCTTCACGACCTCGAGCACGCCGGCCGCCCGGGCAAATCCCATGCCCCCCTGCGGGTGCGGGCCGGCGGCGGGGTTTCCGCCCCAGACGTGCTTCAGACGGTCGATGGCGTCGAAGGTGTCCGGGAAGGCCATGCCGTCGGCAAGCAGCCCCACACTCTCCTGGAACTGCTTGACCGCGGCCTCGGTGTGGGCGCCGTACTGGCCGTCGACCGCGCCGCACGAGAAGCCCAGCACGTTGAGGCGCTCCTGGAGCTGACGAACGTCGTTGCCGTGGAAGTTGGGGAGGCGAAGGTAGAGGGTGCGGTCTCCGAGCTGGTAGCATTCGTCTACGAGAGACGCCCAGGTAGCCGTGTCGACTACCTCGCCGAGCGACAGGCCGTGGTCGAGCCTAAAGCGCGCGACGGCGGTTGCGGTCGAGTGCCCATAGGTCTTCTCGGCAGTCTCTCCCTCGTCGATCTTGTATCCCAGCGAGCCCAGGCGCTCCTGGATGTCTTCCACGGCGGCGCCCGACGCGCCCTCGCGAATAGGTTCCATACCCTAGTTCCCCCCGATGTCGTGGGCACGAGGCAGCATCCGGACTAGCCCCTGCGTTCCACAAAGAAGTCTGCCATAGATTCGAGGACGGCGCGTGCGTCTCCCACAAGCTCGACGCCGTCGAGGCTTCGCTTCGCGCTTTCCGCAAGACCGTGCGCGTAGTCCCGTACGGCGTCGATGGCGCCTGCGGCATCCATGAGCGCAACCGCGCGGTCGAGCGCCGAGGAATCCGTCGCGTGCGAAGAGAGGATGCCGAGAAGCTCGTCCTTATCGGTGCCCGTAAGGTGCTCGAGTGCCCAGCACACGATCATGGTGCGTTTGCCCTCCGTGACGTCGCTCCTGAAGTCCTTGCCCTGCGCCTCGGCGTCGCCCACGAGGTTGAGAAGGTCGTCTTGCAGCTGGAAGGCAAGGCCGGCGTCCATGCCAAAGGAGCCGAGCGCATCCACCTGCGCGTCCGTGCCGCCGCCACAGATGGCGCCGATGGAGAGCGGGGAGGCGGCGGAGTAGAACGCGGTCTTGTGCGCGGCCATGGCGAGGTAGTCTCCCGTGGTGACGTCCCAGCGATTGTCGCGCGCCCAGCCGAGGTCAAGCGCCTGGCCCTCCACGGTGCGCTGCTCCATCTGCGCGAACTCGTCGAGCACGCGCAGCTTGGTCGCTCCGTCGAGAGACTCGTCCTCGAGAACGCCTGCGAAGGTTCGAACGATGCCGAGGTCACCGACGTTGATCGCCACGCCTACGCCCTCGGTGCGGTGCACGCAGGGCTGGCCGCGGCGCATCTCGCCCTCGTCGGCGATGTCGTCGTGGATGAGGGCGGCAGACTGGAAGTCCTCGATTGCAGCGGCAGACGAAAGCGCGCGCGAAGGGTCCCCTCCCACGGCCTCGCAGCCAAGCAGCACCAGAGCGGGCCGCGTGCGCTTACCGCCTGAACGCGTGAAGCGCACAAGGGGGCCATACAGGTAGCGCGAGAGGTCGTTGCCGGCGAACGTCTCGTCGGGCAGGGGCGTTGGCGCGTGCCCGACGAGGTACGCCTCGATGACCGGGCGCTTTTCGGCGAGGTATTCCGCGAAGGCGCGGCCATTGTCGCTGCGTGGTGATGCGGCCATTCCCTAGCCCTCGTAGCCGTTGGGGTTCTTCGACTGCCAATTCCAGGAGTCGCGGCACATGTCGTCGATGTCGAACTTGGCCTCCCAGCCCATCTCGCGCTTGGCCTTCGAGCAGTCGGCGTAGTTGGCGTCGACGTCGCCGGGGCGGCGCGGGTCGATCTGGTAGGGGAGTTCTTTGCCGCACGCCTTGCCAAAGGCCTTGACGATCTCGAGGACCGAGGTGCCCTTGCCAGTGCCGAGGTTGAAGATCTCGACGCCGGTGCGGCCGTTCATCCAGTTGAGGGCTGCAGCGTGGCCAGTCGCGAGATCGCACACGTGGATGTAGTCACGCACACCGGTTCCGTCGGGCGTGTTGTAATCGTTGCCAAAGACGTGTACGCACTCGCGCTTGCCGATCGCCACCTGCGCGACGTAGGGGAGCAGGTTGTTGGGGATGCCCTTGGGGTCCTCGCCCATGAGTCCCGAGGGGTGTGCCCCGATGGGGTTGAAGTAGCGGAGAAGGACGACGTTCCACTCGGGGTCTGCCGTGTGGAGGTCGGTGAGGATCTGCTCGATCATCCACTTGGTCCAGCCATAGGGGTTGGTTGCGGGCTTCTTGGGGCTCCCCTCGGTGAGCGGGAGCTTGTCGGGGTCGCCGTAGACCGTGGCGGAGCTGGAGAAGATGATGTCCTTGCAACCGTGGTTGCGCATCACGTCGACGAGCGTGAGGGTGTTGCCCAGGTTGTTGGAGTAGTACTCGATGGGCTTGCTCACGGACTCGCCAACTGCCTTGAAGCCGGCGAAGTGGATCACGCGGTCGATGTGGTTCTCGTCAAAGACGGCGTTCATGGCCTCGCGGTCATTGACGTCGGTGCGGTAGAAGGTGAGGTTGGCGGCAGCGGCGTCGCCCACGATGGTCTTGATGCGGTCGACGACCTTCTCGGAGGCGTTGGAGAGGTCGTCGACGATGACGACCTTGTATCCGTCTTGGAGAAGTTCCACCACCGTGTGGCTGCCGATGAAGCCGGCGCCGCCGGTGACGAGCACGCAGGTGTTCTTGGGGTCTTTTGCTTCGCTCATGGGTTTCCTTTCGGGTCTTGTGCCAAGGTACCTCGCGGCGAATAAGCCAGGAAGACAGTATACGTTGCTGATGTGTGCACGGCGTTGGGGTGTGGCGAGCGCCGGGGCCGCGTTTCCAGGGAAGGCGCCGGAACGCGGGTCTCGCGCACGATTGCTGCTGGAACGCGCCCTCCGGCGAGAAGCTGACGCCGCAGCAGGGGTTTCGTACACGATTCCTGCCAGCAGGCGGCTTCCGGCGAGAAAATGACGCCCGAACGCGGGTCCCCGACGGGATTCCGTACGAAACGGGCCTCCGGGCGTCAATTCTGCACCGGAGGTGCGTTTTTCTCCGCCGCACCTGTGGGAACTTGTCCTCCGGCGAGAAATGGTGCACGAGAGGGACTTTCCTACGCACCTGCTGCGGAAATCTTTCCTTCGGCGAGAATATGGCGCCCGAACGCGGGTCCCCGACGGGATTCCGTACGAGATGCGCCTTGGGGCGTCAATTCTGCACCGGAGGTGCGTTTTTCTCCGCTGTGGCTGCGAAGTCGGCCCCTTCGGCGTCGGCGGCGTGACGTTCTGTCTCCTCGATCATCTCGTCATAGCCGCGAAGGGCGGCAAACGGGATGAACTGGCGCCCGCGTTCGGGGGAGGCTACTGCCTTGCGTGGTCCATCCTCAACAATGCGCTGGACAATGCCTCTAAGTATTTTCTCCCGGCGCTCCCGTTCCCCTTCGCTCGCATCCGGCCACGAATGGGCTGTCGGCAGGCTCTCTATCTCGCGAAATACGTCCTCACGCACGATGCCCTCCAATCTGCAGGTTCCGCTCGAGGGCGTTGGCGGCGGGAAGGAGGCTCGTGCCGGAAAACACGGTGTTGGGCCCAAAGCGTCGCCGCGCGCGGGTGACCGCGTCGGCCAGCCGCACCTCCCGCGCGTCTACCGTTGGGTCGTCGAAGAGCGTGGGCACCACCACGGCTTCCGGGACAACGCCGCCTAACCACAGGCACACACGGCGTATGGGCAGGTCGTGCGCGACGGTCTGGTCATAGAGCGCGAGAAGCGTCCCTGTCACCTCCCGCTCGCCGGCGGTCTGGTGCCCAAGGCTCCTTTGCCCGCCGCCATGCCCCAGAAGCTCGGCCTGTCCCGAGTAGCCCACGTAGAGCCCCACCGTGTCGCACGCAAGCATCTGCCGTCTGAGGTCGAGGCAGCTTTGCCAGGCCATCTCGCGCAGCACAATGCGCGCCTCGTCAAAGCCGTAGTCGCGCATGAGCACCTGGCCGTTGGAGAGCGAGCGCGCCTTGGGCACATAGTTCCGCGCGTCTGCGATGGTACATGGCTCGAGCCCCCAGGCGTGATCGATGAGCCACTCGGCGTTGCGACCAAACTCGCCACGGAGCCACGTTGGATCCGTGGCACAGATGCCCGCAAGGTCGTGGACGTCTGCCTGCGCGAGTCTGCGCGCAATGCCAGGGCCTATGCCCCAGATGTCCGTGATGGGATGGTGAAACCATACGTTGCGGCGAAAGGTCTTCTCGTCTAGCTGCCCTATGCCGTCTGCGGCATGCTTGGCCATGAGGTCGAGCGCCACCTTGCAGAGAAACATGTTGGGGCCAATTCCTGCCGTTGCCGAGACACCCGTCTCCTCTCGCACCGCCGTGATGACGCGCCGTGCGAGTGCTCGCACGTCGAGGCCATAGAGCGCCTGGTAGGACGTCACGTCGAGAAAAGCCTCGTCAACGCTGTATGGCCAGGCGTCCTGGCTGGACACGTAGCGCAAGTAGATGGCGTACACCTGTGCAGAGACCTCCATGTAGCGATGCATCCTGGGCATGGCAGTGATGTAGGGGATGCCTTGGGGTATCTCGCGTATGCGACAGCGGTTCCTCACCCCCTTGGCCTTGAGAGAGGGGGTTATGGCCAGGCAGATGGTGTTGGGGCTGCGCGTTGGATCCGCCACCACGAGGTCTGTGGCAAAGGGGTCAAGGCCCCTGTCGGCGCACTCTACGCTTGCGTAGAACGACTTGAGGTCGATTGCCAGGTAGGTTCTTTCGGGCGTACACGAATCTGGTGCCATGGCTCCTCCGCTCACAGTTGAGAACACATGTTCTATCTCAGCCATTGTTATACGGTGTCCACGCGACACAAATAGGGGCGTCCCACTCGGAGAATCCACCCTTCGTTCGCTTGCAAAAAGAGAACATATGTTCTATTCTCGGTTCATGGAGTACCGGACGCTAACAGATGGGACGCGGCGCCGCGTGCACCGCGAATATGTGGACGTTGTCGCGCGCTTTGGGCGTGACGGCTCCCTGGAGCCCGTTGCGGTCATCTGGAAAGACGGGAGGAGCTTCGTAATCGACGAGGTGACGGAGGAAGGGACCTTTGGTGCTGAGACGCGCGGGAGAAGACAAGCTTGCTACCACGTACGCTTTGGAGGGCACGAGACGGAGCTTTATCTCGAGCGTCGCAGCGCTGTCCCGGCTATGGGGCTGCCTGAGGAGCTTCGCTGGTGGGTCTTTGCCTACGACCAGACTCTTTCGCGCGCGACGGGGAAGTAGCGAGGGGGTGCTGCCGGAAAGGGTGCCGTCGCGTTGGGGCCGCCGCCCCGCGGAGGGCTACCGCCAGCGCCGTATCTTCTCCGTCTGCCAGCTTTTTCAAACTTTTTGTTTGCTTAGCGTTATAGTTTGTAAGCAAGAACGCCGTCATTGGACAGGCTCCACATCCTTGGCGGCGATGCCCACAGGCACCACATGGGCGGCACGCAGAAAAGCATCGCACCAGAGATGCGCCCCAGGCAGGCACCACACCCAGGGAGAGGAAAGTACCATGGCACAATCTTGCATTACCAGGCGTTCGTTCGTGTCGACGGCGGTTGTCGCGGCGGGGCTTGGGCTGGTGGCGTGCGGAGACGCGCGGCCACAGTCAACGGATTCGACGACGGGCACCGCGTCGACGGCAGAGGAAAAGACGCTCTTCGTCTTTGCGGCAGCCTCGCTCACCGAGTCGCTCACCGAGGCGGGCGACCTCTTCAAGGCAGCCAACGAGGGCGTAGGTATCAGCTTCAACTTTGACTCCTCGGGCACCCTCAAGACCCAGATTCAGGAGGGTGCAGACTGTGACGTCTTTATCTCCGCTGGCCAGAAGCAGATGAACCAGCTTGATGCCAGTGCCAGCTCGGGCAACGAAGATGGTCTCGATTTCATCAACCATGACACTCGCTTTGACATCCTCGAGAACAAGGTCACGCTCTGCGTGCCCGATGGCAATTCCAAGGCCATCCAGGGCTTTGACGATATGGCCAAGAAGCTCCAGACCCACGACATCCTGCTGGGCATGGGAAACTCCGACGTGCCCGTGGGCCAGTACACCCAGAAGATTCTTGCCTACTACAACCTCGACGAGGCAGAGCTGGCAAACGCCGGCTGCATCACCTATGGCACCAACGTGAAGGAGGTAGCCTCGCAGGTCTCCGAGGCGGCCGTGGACTGTGGCGTCATCTACAAGACCGACGCGACGTCGGCAAGCCTCACGATGGTGGACGAGGCAACGGAGGAGATGTGCGGCCGCGTGGTGTACCCGGCCGCAGCAACCAAGAACGCACTCCAGCCCGATCTTGCAGCCGCCTTCCTCGACTTCCTCAAGACCAAGGATGCTGGCGACTGCTTCGAGAAGGTCGGCTTCACGCCGCTGGCCGAGGGCTAGCGCGACATGGATTGGTACCCACTTCTCAACTCGCTGAGAATAGCCGCCATCTCTACGGTGGTGGTCTACCTCCTTGGTATCTGGCTCGCAGACGTGGTGGCTCGTGCGCCTCGGACGGTGAAGGGCGTCCTCGACGTGGTGCTTACGTTGCCCCTGGTGCTGCCGCCTACCGTCGTGGGCTATCTCCTGCTGGTGCTTCTCGGCCCCAGGCGCCCCATCGGGGCCTGGGCGATGGCCACCTTTGGTGTTAGGCTCGCCATGACCTGGTACTCGGCCATCTTCGCCACCGTGGTGGTAAGCTTCCCGCTCATGTACCGTACTGCGCGCGGGGCGTTCGAGGGCTTTGACCAGAACCTTGCCGACGCCGGTCGCACGCTGGGCAAATCCAATGCCTGGATCTTCTGGCGCGTCAAGATGCCGGCCTGCCGCCAGGGAATTATCGCGGGCTCGGTCTTGGCATTCGCGCGGGCTCTGGGCGAGTATGGCGCCACCTCGATGGTCGCCGGCTACACCCCAGGCTCCACCGCCACCGTTTCCACGACGGTCTATCAGCTCTGGCGTACCGGCGAGGATGGGCTGGCGTTCCAGTGGGTCCTCGTGAACCTGGCAATAAGCGCCGTGGTGCTTCTCGCCATGAACATGCTCGAGGCGCGCTCGCGCTCCGCCCGCACTAGGGAGGTGGCGGCATGACGGCGCTCGAAGTCGACATCACCAAGCGTCTCGATTCCTTCTCGCTGAAGGTCTCGTTTGCCATCGAGCGCCCAACAGAGATCATGGCGCTTCTCGGCCCCTCGGGCTGCGGCAAGTCGATGACGCTCAAGTGCATTGCGGGTATCGAGCGGCCGGACTCGGGCCGCATCGTGCTGGGGGGCCGTACGCTCTTCGACTCCGACGCGCACGTCGACCTGCCGCCTCAGCAGCGTCGCGTTGGCTACCTCTTCCAGAGCTACGCCCTCTTTCCTACCATGACCGTCGAGCAGAACGTACGTGCCGGGGCCGCCGGCTCCTCGCGCGAGGAGCGAGCCGCTCGCGCCGCGAAGGAAATCGCTGCCATGCGCCTGGAGGGTCTCGAGCACCGCAAGCCCTCTCAGCTCTCTGGCGGTCAGCAGCAGCGCTGCGCCATGGCGCGCATCCTGGCAAGCGACCCGGAACTCATCCTCCTGGATGAGCCCTTCTCGGCGCTTGACGGGTACCTTCGCTGGCAGTTGGAACTCGAACTTGCCGACGTCCTGCGTGGCTTCCCCGGCGGGGCAGTCTACGTATCGCACAACCGCGACGAGGTCTATCGCATGTGCGACACGGTCTGCGTGCTCGACCACGGTCGCTCGGATGCCAAGGTGAGCGTGCGCGAGCTCTTTGCCGCCCCTGCCACGCTGGCTGCGGCTCTCATTAGCGGCTGCAAGAACGTGAGTCGCGCACAGGTGGCGGGCCCCGACCTGCTTGCGTGCGAAGACTGGGGCGTCACGCTCAGGACCTCTCTTCCTGTGCCCCCCGGGATCACGCACGCGGGCATTCGCGCGCACTACTTTGAGGCGCACGTGTCAGGTGATACGTCCGGTGCCCTCGAGAATGCGATTCCTTGCACCGTTGAACGGGTGATAGACTCGACGTTCTCGACAATCGTGATGGCTCGCACGCCTGGGGGCGCGCCGCTTCGCTATGAGTGCGAGAAAGACGGCTGGGCCGCGTTGGGCAACCCTGCGCACCTGGTGCTCGTTGCGCCGCCGGCAACGGTCATGCCGCTTGTTTCGTCTGGCAATGGCGGTGCCGGGAAGGAAGGTTCCCTCCATGCGTGACGATTACGGCCGCGACATACACTACCTGCGGCTTTCGGTAACGGACCGCTGCAACTGCAGGTGCATATACTGCATGCCCGAGAACGGCGTGCCCATGCTCTCGCACAGCGACATCCTCTCCTTTGAGGAGATGCGCGACATCGTGGTGGCGGCCGCTGCCCTTGGGGTGCGCAAGGTGCGTCTCACGGGCGGCGAGCCCCTGGTGCGGCACGGCGTCGTTGACCTGGTGCGCATGGTGGCCGCTGTGCCGGGCATCGAGGAGGTCGACATGACCACCAATGCGACGCTGCTCGCGCCCATGGCTGCCGATCTGCGCGCTGCTGGCCTCACGCGCCTCAACGTGAGCCTGGACACGCTTGACGCGGGGCGCTACGAGTCCATTACACGGCGCGGCACGTTGGCCGATGCCCTTGCCGGACTCGAGGCAGCCCAAGCTGCGGGATTCACCAACACCAAGATTAACTGCGTGCTTATCGGCGGAGTGAACGACGACGAGTTGCGCCCCTTGGCAGAGCTGGCGCGGGAGCGCCCCCTTACGGTGCGCTTCATCGAGCTGATGCGCATGGGCGAGTGCGCCCGCTGGCCAAAGGGGCGCTTTGTCTCGGCAGATGAGGTCCTCTCGGCAGTGCCGGAACTTGAGCCGGTGGGCGGCCAGGGGGTCTCTGAGCTTTTCCATGCGCCGGGCTGGCAGGGGAACGTGGGTCTCATACGGCCCATGACGCATCGGTTCTGCAGCAGTTGCGACCGCATTCGCGTAACGTCAGACGGGCGGCTCAAGCCATGCCTTCACTCCTCAGCCGAGGTGAACCTTCGCGGGCTCTCCGGCCGAGAGTTGATAGACGCTATGCGTGCGGGCATCGAGTCGAAACCGCGTGGGCACAGGATGGACAACGGGCGTGCGAGCGAGTCGCTGCGCGCCATGAACGAGATAGGGGGCTGAGCCATGGCGCTCACGCACTTCAACGAGGAGGGGCGCGCCCGCATGGTGGACGTGTCCGAGAAGCCAAAGACCAAACGGGTCGCGCGAGCTGCAGGCAAGGTGCTCATGCGGCCAGATACGCTCGAACTCGTGCGCACGGGTGGCGTGCGAAAGGGCGACGTGCTTGCCGTTGCGCAGGTTGCGGGCATAATGGCCGCCAAGCGCTGCTGGGAGCTGGTGCCCATGTGCCATCCCGTGCAGCTCACGAGCGTCGACGTCTCGTTTGCGTACGAGGAGGACGGCATAGCCTTCACGGCGACCACGCGCTGCTGTGGGGAGACCGGGGTCGAGATGGAGGCCCTCACGGCGGCCTCTGTCGCGGGCCTCACCATCTACGACATGTGTAAGGCGCACCAGCGCGACATGGAGATAACCGAGGTGCGCTTGCTCGAGAAGGACGGCGGAAAGTCCGGCCACTTCGTGCGTGCCGCAGGTGACGATCCCACGGTGCCGCTCGTGGCTACGTCGGAGCCAGCCGTGTCGGAGCTGCCGCACGGCACCGTGGTGGCCACCTGCATCTCTGAGGCGAAGGGCAAGCGCAAACACCCCGTTGACTCCATCGAGCTTGTGGTTGGCAAGGGCATCGAGGGTGACGCCCACGCCGGCAACTGGCATCGCCAGGTGAGCCTTCTGGCGGGCGAGTCCGTGGACCTCATGCGTGCGAAGGGCATCGAGCTTTTGGCCGGAGATTTTGCCGAAAACGTTCTCACGCGCGGGATTGATGTCAAGAAACTGCCGGTTGGCACCACGGTGGCGGTGGGACCGGCGCGCATGGTGGTGACGCAGATTGGCAAGACCTGCCATAACGACTGCGAGATTCGCCGTCTCACCGGCATGTGCGTGATGCCAACGGACGGCATTTTCTGCGTGGTGACGCGCGGTGGTACCGTGCGCGCCGGGGACGAGATTCGCGTGATGGGGGAGGACGAACTGGCATGAAGTTTGTGAGAACCGAGGACGCCATTGGGCACGTCCTGTGCCACGACATGACCCAGATTCTACCAGGCGACGGCAAGGGTTCGCCTCGCTTCAAGGGGCCGCGCTTCAAGAAGGGGCACGTGGTCACGGCCGAGGACGTTCCCGTGCTGCTCTCCATGGGCAAGGAGCACCTCTACGTGTGGGAGGCGGGTCCTGGCATACTCCACGAGGACGATGCCGCAAGGCGCCTTGCGGCCCTCTGCCTTGGCACAGGCTGCGTGGCTGCAGGCGAGCCCCGCGAGGGCAAGATTGGCATCAAGGCCGCGTACGATGGCGTCTTTCTCGTCGATTCCGAGCGCCTCATTGCCGTGAACGACTGCGAGGAGGTCATGGTGGCCACCCGCAAGGGCGGCTTTGCCGTGTCCGAGGGTGATGACCTCGCCGGCACGCGCGTGATTCCGCTCGTGGTCGAGGAATCCGTGGTCGAGGCGGCGGAGCGCGCGGCCAACGTCGAGAAGAACGGGCCGCTCATGCGCGTGGAGCCGTGGCGTCTCAAGACGGCAGCCATCATCGCCACCGGCTCCGAGGTGGCAAAGGGTCTCATCGAGGACCGATTCACTCCCGTGGTGGAGGGCAAGCTTGCGTGCTATGGCATCAAGACCACCTGGCACGCCAAGCCCGGCGATGACATGGACGTGCTGGTCGCGGCCATAGACGAGGCACGTGCAACCGGCGTCGACATGGTGGTGTGCACGGGCGGCATGAGCGTTGACCCTGACGACAACACCCCCGGAGCCATCAAGCGCGCCGGCGCCCGCATCGTGACCTATGGCGCGCCGGTCCTGCCGGGGGCGATGCTCCTCGTTGGCTACTTCGACGAGAAGAACGCGGCAGGCGAGGCCCGCACGGTGCCCGTGGTGGGGCTCCCGGGTTGCGTCATGTACAACGCGGCAACCGTCTTCGACCTGGTGCTGCCACGACTCGTCGCGGGCGTGGAGGTGCGCCGCCGCGACCTCGTGCGGCTTGGAGAGGGCGGTCTGTGCCTGCACTGCTCGCCTTGCACCTTCCCCGTGTGCCCTTTTGGAAAGTAGGAGCCATGAGCCACAGTGAGACAAACAAACCGCAGGCCACGGCCTGTAAGGAGTACACGGCAGCGGTCATCACCGTAAGCGACCGCTGCTCGCGTGGCGAGCGCGAGGATGCCTCGGGCCCGGCGCTGGTGGCGCTTCTCGGCGAGCGAGGGTATCGCGTGGTGTCCACGCTCGTGGTACCTGACGAGCGTCCGCAGATTGAGGCTGCCATTCGCGATGCCGCGGCGGCAGATGTCGCCCTCGTGCTCACCACGGGAGGCACGGGCTTCTCGCCGCGCGACGTGACGCCCGAGGCCACCGCCACCGTGTGCGAGCGCATGGCGCCCGGCATCCCCGAGGCTATGCGCGCTGCGTCGATGGCCATCACGCCGCACGCCTGCCTCTCGCGCGAGGCGGCGGGCATCCTGGGAGGAACGCTTGTTGTGAATCTGCCGGGGAGCCCCAAGGCTGCGTGCGAGAACATCTCGGCGGTTATTGGGCCCATAGCACACGGGCTGCGCATCCTGCGCGGCGGCCCCGCCGACTGCGCGGCCGAGCGCCACTAGCGACCGCCCCGCTGCCCCTGCCTCCCGCTCCGCGACCTCGCCTCGTCTTCCCCGCCTCCCCTTCTTTATCGGTTTCTGTGAAACGAAGCCAGCGTTTGCCCAGTTGCTGACAATCGAAGTTCACGGATACCGATAAAGAATGGGGAGGGGGGAGAGAGGGCGGAACCGAGGGAGAGCCTAGAGGTCACGCACACGCTTCTTGATGAAGGTCCCCTCGTTGAGGTCGCGGAAGGCCTGGCGCAGTTCGGCGGTGGTGTTCATCACGATGGGACCGCCCCAGGCAATTGGCTCGTGCAGCGCCATTGAACTCATGAGCAGCACCACGGAGGGCTTCTCGCCCGTGGCGGTGATGCTCACTCGGTCCCCGTCAACGAGCTTGGCCGCGGTCTTCTCGCCGAGCGGAAGTCCGCCGATAAGCGCTGACCCCTCGAGTGTGAAGGCAAGGACCGAGCGGTCCTCGCCCACCGGGGTCTCGATGTTACGACCTGGCTCCACTGTGAGCTCGTAGTAGTCGAGAGGCAGGTGGCCTCCAACAAAACCCTGGTGAACGGTGCCATCATCTTCCATAAAGCGTCCAGCGAGAAGTCGCAACATCGCACCGTCGAGCGCCACGGACTCGATAGCGTCGCGCTTCACGGCATGGTAGGTGGGCTGCGCCATCTTATCGGTTGCAGGCAGGTTGAGCCAGAGCTGCACGCCGAGGAGGCGCCGCGAGGCGGGAATGGTCTCCTCGTGCTCCACGCCGGAGCCAGCGCACATCCATTGAACCTCGCCCGAAGTCACGGTGTCCTCGAAACCCATGGTGTCGCGATGGTGCATCGCCCCCTCGCGTAGGTAGCTTACGGTTTCGATACCGCGGTGCGGGTGAAACGGGAAGCCGGCGGTGTAGTCATCTGGATTGGTGCTGTCGAATGAGTCCAGCATGAGGAAGGGATCAAAGTCGCGTGCGGTCTGGTCGCCAAGCACTCGTACGAGGCTCACTCCCGCACCATCCTGCGTGCGGTATCCCTTCACGACGTTCGTTGTGTGCCTGGGCATGGGTTTCTCCTCTTCTCGCTTTACGACGGATCCGGGCCATTGGACCCCTTATACCCTACCTACGCAGTAGCATTTACCGAGAAAGCCAGCGCCTTCCCCCTCCCGTTCTTTATCGGTATCTGTGAATCGGGCGCTGCCTTTGCCCAGTTGCCGAGAAGGCCTTTTCACAGATACCGATAAGGAAGGGGATGCGCAACAAGAGGGACGAGGGAACGGGTCGGCACCAGAGGGGCCGACCGCCCGCGTACACCCCCCTGCACAAAAATTGCGGTTGCCGGTCCTTTTTGGGCGAATCGCCGGGTACGAAGACACTAACTCTTTGCGGAGCCGCAGGTAGGAAAATGGCACCCTTGGGGTGATACTTGGTGGAACCCCGAATTTGGACCGGCAACCGCGATTTTTGTGCAGCCCCCTCCCGGACCGCAGCCTCTCGCCCGAGGAGTTGTCCGCTGCTCCGTCCATGCTGCCCCCACCCCTCGTTCTTTATCGGTATCTGTGAACCGGGCGCTGCGTTTGCCCAGTTGGCGAGAAGCCCTTTTCACAGATACCGATAAAGAACGAGAGGGAGGAGGGGGTAACGAGAGGGGGCGAGAAGACCTAGGCCCACATCAGGTCGGCGGAAAGGCGCGAGAGCACCGCTCTCACGCGAGCGAGGTCTGCCACGGGAACGTGCTCGTTGGGCTTGTGGGCAAGCTCGAGGCTGCCCGGACCGTATGAGAGGCACGTGGGGTTTCCACAGGTGCCTGCCACCACGGCTGAGTCGGTGTAGCCGGTGAAGACGTCCGTTGCCGGCGTCTCGCCCCATGCCTCCGCGCTCGCGTGCGCAAGGGCTGCGAGCAGCGGCGATGCGGGGTCAAGCTCGATGGGTGGCCGGTCTCCGGTGCAGCGTACGTCGGCGTGTGTGCCGGGTACGGCCGCCTCGGCTGCGGAGCAGGCGTCACGCACGATCTTCTCGGCATCAGCCGAGCCCGTGGGCGGAACAAGCCGCATGTCGATGGTCGCATGGCACTCGTCCGGTACCACGTAGGGGCTGTATCCGCCCGCGATCTGCCCAAACGTGACGGTCGAGCGGCCAAGCTCAGGGTGGGTGGGCAGCTCGGCGATGGCGCCTCGAATGCGACAGACAGCTTCCGCCATGGCGGCGATGGCGTCTGCGCCACGCCACGGTGTGCTGGCGTGTGCGGTGATGCCGTGCATGTCGATGACGTACCAGGTACGACCCTTGTGCGAACCCCGCGCGCGGCCATCGGTGGGCTCCGTGTCGAGCACCCATCCGGTGGCCCCCAGCCAGCCCGCGCGGATGGCGGCCTCGGAGCCGCGCATCTCGTCCTCCTCGTCCACGGTGCAGACAAGCGCCAGCGAGCGCTCCGGCAGGCGACCGCGCCTTCCCACCTCGTCAAGGGCGTCGGAGAAGGCGAGAAGCGCGCAGGCCAGGCCACCTTTCATGTCGCACGAGCCACGGCCGTAAAGCTCTCCGTTTCGCAGGACGGGCGAGAAGGCTGGCGTGTCTTTGCTCCAACCGGCGCCAACGCGTACGGTGTCCATGTGGCAGAGGAGCGTGAGGTCGGCGGGGGTGGCAGCGGGTCCACGTGAGCCCGCGGCGGGAATCAGCGCCCTCAGACAACGACGCCCAGGCAGCGCCTCGAGTTCCTCGATGCGCACGGTGTCTGCAAGGTTGCCCGCACGCGCGCGTCGCTCCTCGAGCCACGTGCGAACAAACTCCTCGATAGAGCCCTCAAATGATCCCGGGTCCGTGCTCTCGATGCCCACGAGCCGTGCCGTGAGCCGCGTTGCCTCGTCGTCGGTGCGGCGCTTCTCGCACATGCGCCTACTCCTCCTTCTTCTGCTCCTTGGCCTCGTCCATGTAGCTGTAGAGCGTGTACTTCGAGATGCCAAAGTAGTTGCAGACCTTCTGGCCTGCCTTGGTGATGAGGAAGGCGCCGGAATCGTTGAGGAACCCAATCGCCTTGACCTTGTCCTCCCTGGTCATGAGGGCAACAGGCTTGCCCACCAGGCGTACGCTCTGGTCGATGAGCTCGTCGAGAAGGTCGTTTACGTTGTGGGGAATGACTTCCGGCTCGTCGGTCGAGGGGCTGGCGAGCGAGGTGAAGTCCTTGAGCATGTTCTGGAGCGCCATGATGGGCGTGGAGTCGTAGTTGATGGCGAAGATGGCTACCGGCTTGCCCGTCTCGTCGCGGAAGAAGACCGTGCTCGAGCGCAGCTCGCGTCCGTCCTCGGTGCGCGTGTGGTAGGCAAAGTGATCCTGGAGCTTGTCCGGGTCAGAGCTCAGGGCCTTGAGCACCACGTTGGACGGGCCGTCCCCGAGCTTTCTGCCGGAGACCTGGCCATTCTCTATTGCGACGATGGTGCTGTCGGGGTCATCAGACTCCAGGTCATGGACGACGACCTCGCAGTTGCTTCCAAACTGAGCGGCGATGCCCTTCGCAAGGCGAGAGAGAAACTCGACCTCAGACTTCTTCATGATTACTCGACCCCTTTCTGGCGGGTCCGCCTATCGGCCGCGCAGCTGGTGGTGCGGCGGGTGATGCTACGGGGTACGGTCGCGATGGACGGGAAAAACCAAAGACAAGCAAATACTAGCACCTGAAATCTAACCAATTGTTAGGTTGGTTGATTATTCTGCTTGGGCGTAGGAGAGCGGTGGGGCCAATGGGGCGGACGGTATGGCTCCGCCGCCCATCGGCATTTCTCGAATGGCCCCGGGAGACGAGAATAAACTCCAGTTGGAAGCCGTGTTCAGCCGGATGGTCCCAAGGACACCAAGCGCGGGGCAACACGTTATATTCCCAAAAATATAACGTTACCGTCCACACCGGCAATCGACCGTACGCCGATGTTCTCCAGACCGCGACAAGCCAGACGCCATTTTGAAGCAAAATATTTGTTAGGTTGTATTACAAGAAGTGCGAAGATTCGCCAAGGGGGTCATTCGCAGGGAGAGGCCAACGGGGAAGAGCCTCGTACCTGCACTTCGTTTGCAGTTGGGTAGTCGGGTGCCCATGCGGCGCAGTCGCGTTCGCGCAACGTCCGGCCGTCACGGCATGAGAGGGCCGCGACGAACACAGGTTGGGCCGTAGCTGATCTGCGGCATGTAGCAAGGAGGAGAGGTCCTATGCTACTTGTTGGAAACGGTCGGGTCGTAACCAGGGACCCCCAGATGCCCTTCATCGAGGACGGTGCCGTCGTTATCGACCACGACAAGATTGCGGCCGTTGGGACTCGCGCCGAGATGAGCGCCGCCTACCCCACGGCAGAGTTCATCGACGCCCACGGTGGCCTCATCATGCCCGGTCTCATCAACTGCCACACCCACATCTACTCCGGCCTGGCGCGCGGCCTTGCCATCAAGGGCTGCAACCCCACCAACTTCCTCGAGAACCTCGAGCAGCAGTGGTGGAACATCGACCGTCACCTCACGCTCGACGGCACGCGTGCCTGCGCGTACGTGACCATGATGGAGTCGTTCCGCAACGGCGTGACCACCCTCTTCGACCACCACGCGAGCTTTCGCGAGATTCCCGGGTCCCTTTTTGCCATCAAAGACGTGGTGCAGGAGATGGGCATGCGCGCCTGCCTGTGCTACGAGGTCTCCGACCGCGACGGCAAAGAGAAGCTTGACCAGTCCATCCAGGAGAACGCCGACTTCGCTCGCTGGGCTGCCAGCCAGGATTCCGACATGATTGCCGCCATGTTTGGCGGTCACGCCCTCTTCACGCTGCCGGACGAGGCGCTCGACCGCATGGTTGAGGCGAACAATGGCCTCACCGGCTTCCACATCCACGTGTGCGAGGGCATGAACGACGTCTACGACTCCGCACAGAAGCACGGCTGCACCTCGATCCATCGCCTCCTCGACCATGACATCCTGGGCGAGAAGACCATGCTCGGCCACTGCATCCACATCACCCCCGCCGACATGGAAGTTGTTGCCGAGACCCACACCAAGATCGTCAATAACCCGCAGTCCAACGCCAACAACGCCGTGGGCACCGCGCCGGTGCTCGAGTTCTTCAAGCGCGGCATCACGGTTACCATGGGCACCGACGCCTACACCCACGATATGCTGCAGTCTCTCAAGGCGTTCGTGCCCCTGCAGCGCCTCAACTCCACGCTGCCCAACGTGGCATGGGGCGAGGCCATGACCATGCTCTTCAAGAACAACGCCGAGGTCGCCAACATGTACTTCGCGTCCAAGCCGCAGGGCAAGCCCCTGGGCGTGCTTGCGCCTGGCGCTGCTGCAGACGTCGCCGTGTTCGACTACCCGGCGCCCACGCCCATCGGCGCGGAGAACATCGACGGCCACATCCTCTTTGGCGTCGAGGGTCACGACTGCCGCACCACCATCGTGAACGGCCGCGTGGTCTACCGTGACCGTGAGTTCACGGACATCGACAAGGATAGGATTGACGCCTTCGTGCTCGACCAGTCCAAGAAGCTCTGGGGAGAGCTCAACGACCGCGAGTACTAGGCGTCTTCCAAGCAGTGGCGGCCACCGGCCCCCGCTGCCATGACGTGCGCGGATCCCGTGGCGCCGCGCACGCCTCACGTCCCCACGGAAATGCGTTTCTGGAGAGGAATCGCAATGAGTGACATCATGCGTCCCATCCCGTTCGACCAGCTCATGGACTGGATCCTTACCGAGAAGAAGACTCAGGGAACGATCTTTGGCGAGTCCCGTCTCGCCAAGCTCGGCGACAATGCCCGTCCCATCTTTGGCGAGAAGGTCGAGTCGCCGGTTGGCCCGGCCGCCGGCCCCAACACCCAGCTTGCCCAGAACATAATTGCCTCCTACGTCACAGGCGCGCGCTTCTTCGAGCTCAAGACCGTCCAGAAGATGGACGGCGCCGAGCTTTCGGCCTGCGTGAACAAGCCCTGTATCCTCGCTGCCGACGAGGGCTACAACTGCGAGTGGTCAACCGAACTCACCGTGCCCGGCGCCTTTGACGAGTACGTCAAGGCCTGGGTCGCCTGCAAGCTCCTCGCCCGCGAGTTTGGCCTGGGAGACCCTGACGGCTTCGTCTTCAACATGTCTGTCGGCTATGACCTCGAGGGCATCAAGGGCGAGAAGGTCGACACCTACATCAACAACATGAAGGACGCCTCGGGCACCCCCGTCTTCCAGGAGGCCATTGCGTGGGCCAAGGCCAACCTCGACCGCTTCGAGAACGTTGACGAGGCCTTTGTCGACTCCATCTCCCCGCACGTGTCCCGCTCGGTCACCGAGTCCACTCTCCACGGCTGCCCGCCCGCAGAGATCGAGCGCATCGCGACCCACCTTATCACCAAGAAGGGCCTGAACACCTACATCAAGTGCAACCCCACGCTCCTGGGCTACGAGTACGCGCGCAAGACCCTGGACTCGCTGGGCTTCGACTACATCGTCTTCGACGAGCACCACTTCAACGAGGACCTGCAGTGGGCAGACGCCGTGCCCATGCTCAAGCGCCTCATCGCCCTCGCGGCGGAGCGTGGCGTCGAGTTTGGCGTCAAGCTCACCAACACCTTCCCGGTGGACGTCACCCGCTCCGAGCTTCCCAGCGAGGAGATGTACATGTCCGGCCGCTCGCTCTACCCGCTCACCGTCTCGCTGGCCAAGCGCATCGCCGACGAGTTTGACGGCAGCCTGCGCATCTCCTTCTCCGGCGGCGCGGACGCCCTCAACGCGCGCTCGCTCGTCGACGCGGGCATCTGGCCCGTCACACTCGCCACGTCGCTCCTCAAGCCCGGCGGCTACCAGCACCTCGTCCAGATCGACGAGGCCCTCGCCGGCATCGACGACAAGCCGTTCTCGGGCGTTGACCCCGCAAAGGTCGCGGCCATCGTGGACGACGCCCTCACCAACCCCCGCTACCGCAAGCCCGTGAAGCCAACGCCCGAGCGCCACGTTGGCCACGAGCTTCCGCTCATCGACTGCTTCACGGCCCCCTGCCGCGAGGACTGCCCCATCGAGCAAGACATCCCGGGCTACCTCATGGCCTGCGGAGAGGGCCGCTACGCCGACGCGCTCCGCATCATCCTCGAGCGCAACGCCCTGCCCTTCACCACGGGCACTATCTGCCCGCACACCTGCGGCAACTCCTGCATGCGCAACTACTACGAGGAGCACGCGCACATCCGCGAGTTCAAGCTCCTTGCTGCCGAGAAGGGCCTTGCCGAGGTCCTGCCCACGCTCTCTGCGCGTGGCACCGTGACCGGTCGCAAGGTTGCCGTCGTGGGCGCTGGCCCTGCCGGCCTCGCCGCGGCGTCGTTCCTCTCGCGTGCTGGCGTCGACGTCACCGTCTTCGAGCGCACCAACGAGCTGGGCGGCATCGTTCGTCACGTCATCCCCGGCTTCCGCATCTCCGACGAGGCCATCGACCACGACGTCGAGCTCTGCTCGGCATATGGCGCCACGTTCAAGACGGGCGTCGAGGTCACGAATGCCCGCGACCTTCTCGACCAGGGCTTCACTGACGTCGTGGTCGCCGTTGGCGCCTGGGCTCCGGGACGTCCTGCCCTCCGCAGCGGCGAGGCGCTCGACGCCATCGACTTCCTGCGCGACTTCAAGGAGGACCCCGCCAAGTGCCAGCTCGGCTCTGACGTGGTGGTCATCGGCGGCGGCAACACTGCCATGGACGTCGCCCGTGCCGCCAAGCGCGTCCCCGGCGTCGAGCACGTGCGCCTGGTGTACCGCCGCACCCGCCGCTACATGCCCGCCGACGAGGAGGAGCTCGTCATGGCGCTCGAGGACGGCGTGGAGTTCATGGAGCTGCTCTCCCCGGGCGACCTTGCCAACGGCGTGCTGACCTGCGAGGTCATGCGCCTCGGCGCCCCCGATGCCTCCGGCCGTCGCGCCCCCGAGCCCGCTGGCGAGACCGTTATCGTTCCCGCCACCGCCGTCATCACCGCAGTGGGCGAGCGCATCGAGCAGGGTCTCTACCAGGCCACCGGCTGCGAGCTGGACGAGAAGGGCCGCCCCGTGGTGAGCGACTCCCTCGAGACCAGCGTGCCGCACGTCTTCGCCGCCGGCGACGCCCGCCGTGGCCCCGCGACCGTGGTGAAGGCCATCGCCGATGCCATGACCGTCACGACGGCCATTGCCGGCACCTCCTTCGACGCCATGGGCGAGAAGAACGTCAACCCCAGCTACGAGGCACCCCTGGCATCCCGTGGCACCCTCGAGGCCGACGTCGCCTCCCTCGCTCACACGCGCTGCCTTGGCTGCGCGACCGTCTGCGAGACCTGCTGCGAGGTCTGCCCCAACCGCGCGAACGTCGCAATCCGCGTGTCCGGCATGCGTGAGCGCCAGATCGTCCACATGGACGGCATGTGCAACGAGTGCGGCAACTGCGCCGTGTTCTGCCCGTACTCCGAGGGCAAGCCCTACCGCGACAAGCTCACCCTGTTCTGGAGCAGGGAGGACTTCGACGACTCCCAGAACGAGGGCTTCCTGCCCGTCGAGGGCGGCATGCTCGTGAGGCTCGATGGCGCAACCGCCGTCTACAACGTGGACGACCCCGCCTGCGGCCTTCCCGAGGCGGTCCGCGCGGTCATCCTCGCGGTTCGAGACAACTATGGCTACCTGCTCGCCCGGTAGCCAGATGACGCCCGAGCGTCAGTAAGAATCCATCGGCGGGACGGCCCTGGGGCCGCCCCGCTGCAGCACGTATGGGGGACCAAGAATGGCACGTAAGTTGGACAGAGTCGCAGTCGTGCGGTGCGCGGGCGGGCCCGCGCCCGACCGCTGCTCAGAGGGTTGCATCGGCTGCGGAGCGTGCGTTGCCGCCTGCCGCAAGCACGCGATCGAGCTTAACGAGAACGGCGTCGCCCACGTCGACCGTGACGCCTGCATTGGCTGTGGCCTGTGCGCCCGCCTGTGCGAGCAGCACATCATCGACATGGTTCCCCGCAGCCAGCGCTTCCAGGTGCTCTGCTCGAACCACGAGCCCGGCGCCGCCGCACGCGCGGTGTGCCAGTCGAGCTGCATCGCTTGCGGGGCGTGCGAGCGCGCCTGCACCTCTGACGCCATTCACGTGACCCAGAACCTCGCCGTGATGGACCAGGAGACGTGCATCTCCTGCGGCATGTGCGCCACCAAGTGTCCGCGCGGGGTCATCCACGACGCCTTCGGCATCGTCGCCAAGAGCCTCTAGGGAGGAGGAGAGATGGAAACCTACAGCTTCTACGTCAACGGCCAGGAGATCACGACCGGCGAGAATAAGTCGCTCCTGCGCTTCCTGCGTGACGACCTCCACCTCACCTCCGTGAAGGACGGCTGCTCGGAGGGCGCCTGCGGCACATGCACCGTCGTCATCGACGGCATCGCCACCAAGGGCTGCGTCATGACCACCAAGCTCGCCCAGGGCAAGCAGATCCTCACCGTCGAGGGGCTCACCCACGAGGAGCAGGAGGCCTTCGTCTACGCGTTTGGCGCCGTGGGCGCCGTGCAGTGCGGCTTCTGCATCCCCGGCATGGTGATGAGCGGCGCCGCCCTCGTGCGCCAGAACCCCAACCCCACCGAGGACGAGGTCAGGTGGGCCATCCGCGGCAACGTGTGCCGCTGCACCGGCTACAAGAAGATCATCGAGGGCATCCAGCTCGCCGCCGCCGTGCTGCGCGGCGAGGCGCAGATCGACGAGGACCTCGAGCGCGGCGACGACTACGGCGTGGGCAAGCGCGCCTTCCGCGTGGACGTGCGTCGCAAGGTCCTCGGTTACGGCAAGTACCCCGACGACATCGACGAGAGGGACTTCCCCGACATGGCGTACGGCTCTGCCGTCCGCTCCAAGTACCCGCGCGCCCGCGTCATCAAGATCGACACCTCCAAGGCGGAGGCCCTGCCCGGCGTGCTCGGCGTGCTCACCGCCAAGGACGTGCCGGTGAACCAGGTCGGCCACCTCATCCAGGACTGGGACGTCTTCATCGCCGAGGGCGACGTCACCCGCTTTGTGGGCGATGCCCTCTGCCTGGTGGTTGCCGAGGACACCAAGACCCTCGAGCGCGCCAAGCGCCTTGTCCGCGTTGACTACGAGCAGCTTGAGCCCGTGCGCAACATCGCCGAGGCGAAGGCGCCCGACGCCCCCATCATCCACAAGAGCTTCAACGCCTTCGGCAACCTCGTCGAGCTGCACGACAACGTGTGCCAGAGCCGCCACGTCACCCGTGGCAACGCCAAGGAGGCGCTCGAGCACTCCGCTCACGTGGTCACGCGCACCTTCGAGACCCCCTTCACCGAGCACGCCTTCCTCGAGCCCGAGTGCGCCGTTGCCACGCCGTACAAGGACGGCGTGAAGATCTTCTCGACCGACCAGGGCGCCTATGACACGCGCAAGGAGGTCGCCCACATGTTTGGGTGGGACAAGACCCCGGAGCGCGTGGTGGTGGAGACCATGCTCGTCGGCGGCGGCTTCGGCGGCAAGGAGGACGTCACGGTCCAGCACCTCTCGGCGCTCGCTGCCTACCACTTCAAGCGCACGGTGAAGTGCCGCTTCACGCGCCAGGAGTCCATCAACTTCCACCCCAAGCGCCACGCCATGCTCGGCACCTTCACGCTGGGCTGCGACGAGGAAGGCAACTTCACCGCCCTCGACTGCGAGATCAACTTCGACACCGGCGCCTACGCGAGCCTCTGCGGGCCCGTCCTCGAGCGCGCCTGCACCCATGCCGTTGGCCCCTACACCTACCAGAACACCGACATCCGCGGCTTTGGCTACTACACCAACAACCCGCCCGCCGGCGCGTTCCGCGGCTTTGGCGTGTGCCAGAGCGAGTTCGCCCTCGAGTGCCTGGTCGACCTCCTCGCCGACGAGGTGGGCATCTCGCCGTGGGAGATCCGCTACAAGAACGCCATCGAGCCCGGGAAGGCGCTTCCCAACGGCCAGATCGCCGACTGCTCCACGGCCCTCAAGGAGACCCTGCTCGCGGTCAAGGACGTGTACGAGAAGAACGCGGACCACGCCGGACTCGCCTGCGCTATGAAGAACTCGGGCGTGGGCGTGGGCCTTCCCGACGCCGGCCGTGCGAACATCCGCGTTGAGGGCGGGCGCGCCGTGGTCTACTCGGCGACCTCCGACATCGGCCAGGGCTGCAACACCGTCTTCCAGCAGGACGTCTCCGAGGCGACGGGCCTTCCCAAGTCTGCCATCGAGAACGGCGAGTGCTCCACCGAGGCCGCGCCGGACTCCGGCACCACCTCGGGCTCGCGCCAGACCGTCATCACCGGCGAGGCCGTGCGCGGCGCCGCCTTCCTGCTTCGCGACGCGATGCTCGCCGTCGAGCGCGGCCAGGCCGTTCCGGAGGCCCCCGTGTGCGCCCACGGCGACGGCGTGAGCGTGGAGTACGACGACGGCAACCCCTACGCGGACAGCCACCCCACCGACCTCGAGGCGGGCCATGCCGTCGTGCCAAACGACCCCGTCGCCGCGCTTGCGGCCCTCGAGGGCCACGAGTTCCGCTACGTCTACTTCGAGCCTACGGACAAGCTTGGCGCCGATAAGCCCAACCCCAAGAGCCACGTGTGCTACGGCTATGCCACCACGTGCGTGATCCTCGACAAGGACCTCCGCGTGAAGGAGGTCTACGCGGCCCACGACTCGGGCAAGGTCGTGAACCCCATCGCCATCCAGGGCCAGATCGAGGGCGGCGTGCTCATGAGCATGGGCTATGCGCTCACCGAGGACTTCCCCCTCAAGGACTGCGTCCCCCAGGCACGCTACGGCACCCTCGGCCTTCTCCGCGCGCCGCAGATTCCTCATATCGAGGCGATCTACGTCGAGAAGGAGCATCTCCTTCCGGTCGCGTACGGCGGAAAGGGCATTGGCGAGATTGCCACCATCCCCACGGCTCCCGCCGTTCAAAATGCCTATCGTCGGGTCGATGGAGTGCTTCGCACAAAGCTCCCGCTCGAGGGGACCCCGTATTCGCGCAAGTAGACGCTTGGCAAGGAGGTAGAAAACTCCCGTTAACATTTTGATACAACACTTTGTTTGGCAAGCAGACGGTTTGAAAGCGTATATCGGTGAAAGGCGGTAGACATGACCGAGTTGCTGAGAATGGAGAACATCAGCAAGCGCTTCGGTTCGTTCTACGCGAACAAGAACGTCACCCTTGACGTTCAGGAGGGCGAGGTCCACACCCTCCTGGGCGAGAACGGTGCGGGCAAGTCCACGCTCATGAACGTTCTCATCGGGCTGTACCAGCCCACAGAGGGCAAGATCTTCATGCATGGCAAGGAAGTGAGCATCTCCTCGCCTCGCGTTGCCGTCGAGCAGGGCATTGGTATGGTCCACCAGCACTTCATGCTCATCGACGACATGACGGGCCTCGAGAACATCATCCTGGGCGACAAGCGCCACAGCTCGCCGTTGCTCCAGGAGGACGCCGACCGCAAGGCCGTCGAGGAGATCATGGACCGCTATGGCCTCGAGATCGACCTTGACGAGAAGGTCGGCGAGATGTCCATCGGCATGCAGCAGCGCGTCGAGATCATGAAGGTGCTGTTCCGCGGGGCAGACCTCCTCATCCTCGACGAGCCCACCGCCGTCCTCACCGACCTCGAGGTCGAGGGCCTCTTCGACATCATGCGTTCGCTCACCGCCGAGGGCAAGGGCATCGTCTTCATCTCCCACAAGATGCGCGAGGTCATGCGTATCTCCGACCGCGTCACGGTGCTTCGCCGTGGCGAGACGGTCGAGACGGTCCGCGTTGCCGACACCACCGAGCAGGAGCTCGCCGACCTCATGATCGGCCAGAAGTTCGTCGAGAACACCTACAAGAAGGTGACCGACGCCACCAAGGAGGAGTTCGTCCTCAAGGACGTCTCCTTCCACCCCGAGATCAAGCATGGCGGCCTGAAGGACGTCTCGCTTACCATCCACAAGGGCGAGATCCTCGGCGTGGCCGGCATCGACGGCAACGGCCAGACCCCGCTCGCCGAGGTCGTGACCGGCCTCGTGAAGCCGGACTCCGGCAAGGTCATCGGCCCCGACGGGGCAGAGATCGCGATCTTCTCGCCCGAGGCATTCATCGACGCGGGCCTTGGCAACATCCCCGAGGACCGCAACAAGATGGGCCTCGTGGGAGACATGACCATCGCCGAGAACCTCGTGCTCAAGCAGACCGAGTCCGACCAGTTCTCCCTCGGCCACGGCAAGTGGCTCAAGATGGGCGAGATCCACTCCTACGCAGAGCGCCTGCGCGAGGAGAACGACATCCGCTGCACCTCCGTCGACCAGACGGCGCGCAGCCTCTCCGGTGGCAACCAGCAGAAGGTCATCCTCGCCCGCGAGCTCGAGGGGCATCCCAAGCTCCTCGTGGCGGTCTACCCCACGCGCGGCCTGGACATCGGTGCCACCGAGTTCATCCACAACCAGATCGTGGCCCAGCGCGACGCCGGCTGCGCGGTGCTTCTCATCTCGGCCGACTTCGACGAGGTGCTCAAGCTCTCCGACCGCATCGTGGTGCTCTTCGAGGGCCAGATCATGGGCACGTATTCCGGCGCGAACCCTCCCATCAAGGAGATTTCGCTCGCCATGGCAGGTAAGTAGGAGGGGGTCAACGTGGCAAAGAAGGCTCTGAGCCCGGAGGAGCGCAGCGAGAAGCGAATGATGATCCTCACGCCGATCGTCGCCGTGCTCCTGGCTCTGATCATCGGCGCGATCATCATCGCGTGCCTTGGAAAGAACCCGTTTGAGGGCTACGCCGCCATGATCCAGGGATCGCTTGGCGACGGGGCAAAGCTGAGCAAGACGCTCGAGCGCGCCTGCCCGCTTATCTTCACCGGCCTGTGCGCGGCGTTTGCCTACAAGTGCGGCGTCTTCAACCTGGGCGGCGAGGGCCAGTTCATCATGGGCGGCTGCGCAACCGCCACGTGCGTCCTCGGCCTGGGGCTCGAGGGCCCCGCTGGCCTTGCGCTTGGGCTTCTCGCCGGCATCGTGGCTGGTGCCATCTGGGGGCTCCTGCCGGGCATCATGAAGATCACCCGCGGTCTCAACGAGATGATCACCACGATCATGCTCAACTACGTGGCCATGTACTTCATGGAGTACATCTTCAAGAACGTCTACTCCGACAACGGCCTCCCCAAGACCGTGGCGATCCCGCAGTCCGCTCGCCTGCCCGAGGTCCTCGGCACGCACGTGGGCGTCATTCTCGCCATCGTGCTGGGCATCTTCACCTGGTACGTCATCTTCCGCACGTCCTTCGGCTTCAAGATCCGCGCGGTCGGCATGAACCCCATAGCCTCGAAGGTCAACGGCTTCCCCGTGAGGCGCCTCGTGCTTCTCGCCTTCGTCCTCTCGGGTGCCATCGCTGGCCTGGGCGGTGCCGTCGAGCTTCTCGGCAAGACCCCGTACCGCCTGGCAGACGGCTTTGGCTCGGGCTTTGGCTTTGATGGCGTGGCAATCGCCCTCATCGCGCAGCTCAACCCCATCGCTGCCATCTTCGTGGCGTTCTTCTTTGGCGTCCTCTCGACCGGCGGCACCATGATGCAGAGCGTCATCGGCGTTCCCACCGCCATCGTCGAGATCATCCGCGGCCTGATCATCATCTTCGCCGTCGCCGGCATGGCCGCCGTCAAGCTTCCCAAGATCAAGGCCTACGTCGCCGCAAGGCTGGACGCGCGGGCCAAGAAGGCCGAGGTGAACGCGTAATGGACTTCATGACTGCACTCCCTACCATCCTCAAGGCCATGACCATGGGCGCCGTGCCCATCCTGCTCGCCGCTCTGGGCGAGGTCTTCTCCGAGCGCGCTGGCCTCGTGAACATCGGCCTCGAGGGCGTCATGGCCATCGGCGCCTTCGTGGGCTTTGCCGTTGGCAAGATGACCGGTAACCTCTGGGTTGGCCTTCTCGCCGGCATGGCGGCAGGCGTCCTTGTCAACATGCTGTATGCCTTCTGCACGGTGACGCTCTGCGCCGACCAGGTGGTCACGGGCATGGCAATCAACATCCTGGCGCCCGCCATCGCGCTCTTTGGCTACAACCTCTTCGTGGGGTCCAACTCCGCCAACGCGACCGGCGCGCAGATGCCGAGCATCGCCATCCCCGGCCTCTCTGACATCCCCTTCATTGGCAATGCGTTCTTCAACCAGACGCTCCTTGCCTACCTGGCGTTCATCCTCGTGCCGCTGGTGCGCTACTTCTTCAAGCACTTCCGCGCCGGCCTCTCGTTCCGCTCCGTGGGCGAGAACCCCCATGCGGCCGAGACCCTGGGCATCAACGTCGTGCGCATGAAGTACGTCGCCTGCATCGTGTGCGGACTGCTCACCGCAGCCGGTGGAGCGTTCCTCACCCTGTGCTACACGCCCATCTACACCGACGGCATCGTGATGGGCCGTGGCTTCATCGCCCTGGCGACCGTCATCTTTGGCCGCTGGACCGCACTGGGCGTCTTGGGCGCGAGCCTCCTCTTTGGCTTCTTCGACGGTCTCAACGTGGCGCTCCAGGCTCAGTTCCAGGCGGCACCGGTCATGTTCTTCAAGATGATCCCGTACATCTTTACCATCATCGCGCTCATCTTCTTTGGGTCCAAGCACGCCGGCCCCAAGGCCAACGGCCAGCCGTACTTCCGCGAGCAGCGCTAGCCGCTCGTCTCGGGCGGCCCCTCACCGAGAGTCGGGGGCCGCTTGGCAACTCCGTGGTTCTATCCCCTTAACGTCCGTGTAGCGTTCTGGGGTATGGGTTAGGGATGAGGGGCGCAACCTGCGTCTCTCTCAATGGGAGAAGGAAAGGGCACATCATGAGTGAAATCAAGAAGTCTCTGTCCGCAGCCATGCTCGACAGGCGTCAGGCAATCTTTTTGGGGCTTGGCAGCATGGGCGCCCTCGCTCTTGCCGGCTGCGGCGGCTCCGGGTCCAGCTCCAGCTCGTCTGACAGCTCCTCCTCTTCGTCCAGCTCCGAGCAGAGCAGCTACAAGGTTGCCATGATCATGAGCGGCATCATCACCGACGGCGGCTGGGACCAGGGTCACTACGAGTCCCTCAAGAGGGCCCTCGACTCTCACCCCAAGTGGGAGATGCTCGAGCCCAAGGAGAACACGGCCGACGCCGACGCGGCCACCGCAGCGCAGACCTACGTCGACCAGGACGTTGACCTCATCATCGGCAATGGCAACCAGTTTGCCTCCGACTGGGCCGAGGTCGTCGCCGACGCGGCAGACAGCCACCCCAAGGTCCACTTCCTCATCACCAACACCGACCCGACCACCGAGATGACCGACTACGAGACCCTCGACCCGGTCGAGACGGTTCTTCCCGACTTCAAGCAGACGGGCGCCCTTGCCGGCGTGGTCGCCGGTCTCATGACCAAGACCAAGAGCATCGGCTTCATCGGTGGCATGAAGCTCCCCTCCACGCTCACCAAGTACTCTGCGTACCTGGCTGCCGCCCAGAAGATCGATCCGTCCATCCAGGGTCAGTACAACTTCGAGGCCGGCTTCACCGACGCCTCCCTGGGCACCAACCTCACGCAGCAGTGGATTGCGTCCAACAACGTCGACGTCATGTGGGGCGACGCCTCCGCCGTCGACAACGGCGCGCGCCAGGCCCTCGAGGCCGCCGGTGCCGACACGCACTTCGACATCGCCCAGCCCATCGACATCGTGGGCGACAACCAGCCCACGGTCGTGACCTCCACCGTCACCGACTGGATGATCGGCCAGGCCATGGACGAGATCGAGTCCGGCTCCTTCGGCGGCGGCAAGGCCATCACCGGCAACATGGACAACGGCGGCATCTCGCTCGGCAAGTTCTCCGACAAGGTCTCGAAGGACGTCCAGGACAAGATCAACGAGTACGCAGACCAGATCAAGGCCGGCACGTTCATCACCGACGACGAGGTCTCGGCAATCCAGAAGAGCCTGTAGGCCCAGCATTGTTGTTGGGGCCGCCTCTTCGGGGACGGCCCCCATTTGCATATCGGCGAAGATCGCCGACCGTGAGCATTGGCCCGCCTTGGCGAGCCGGAAAGGGGAGGGCGCATGACGCGCAAGGAGTTCTCGCACGAGGAGGACGTCGCGCTACTCAAGAGGACCATCGAGGTCTCGAGGAGGTCGCGCGAGCACGGCAACACGCCTTTTGGCGCGATTCTGGTGTCTCCGGAAGGCGAGGTCCTTCTCGAGCAGGAGAACGTCGAGATAGACACGCACAAGTGCACCGGGCATGCCGAGACGCAGCTCATGGAGCGTGCGAGCCAGCAGTATGACAAGGCCTACCTGTGGGACTGCTCGCTCTACACCTCCGCCGAGCCCTGCTCCATGTGCTCTGGCGCCATCTACTGGGGAAACGTGGGACGCGTGGTCTATGCCATGACCGAGCGCCGTCTCCTGGAACTCACTGGCTCGAACGAGCAGAACCCCACGTTCGACCTGCCGTGCAGGAAGATCTTCGCTGCCGGCCAGAAGCCCATCGAGGTCGTGGGACCCTTCCCCGAGCTCGAGGCGGAGGCGGCGGCGGTTCACGAGGGCTATTGGGACTAGGGCGGGCACGGGCGTCCGCCTTGGGATAAGGGAGGAACATCATGGCAGCAAACGTTACGCGTAGGGATGCGCTCTCACTTGGCCTGGCTGGCGCCGCCACAGTCTGCGGGCTCTCGCTCGCGGCGTGCGGGTCCAGCTCGAGCGGCTCGTCCGACTCCGCCAGCTCCAGCGAGAAGAGCAGCTACAAGGTGGCCATGGTCATCAGCGGCCCCAAGAACGACGGCGGCTGGGGCCAGGGACACTACGAGTCGCTCAAGAAGGCAATCGACTCCCACCCCAAGTGGGAGATGCTCGAGCCCAAGGAGAACACCGCCTCTGCGGACGCGGCCTCGGCGGCGCAGTCCTACGTCGACCAGGACGTCGACCTCATCATTGCGGCGGGCAACGAGTTCGTCTCGGCATGGGGAGACGTGGTGGCCGAGGCAGCCGAGTCCAACCCCAACGTGCACTTCCTCATGACCAACACCGACCCGGCGACCGACCTCGCCGACTACGAGACCCTCGAGAAGGTCGAGACAGTCCAGGTCAACCTCAAGCAGACCGGTGCCCTTGCCGGCGTGGTCGCAGGCCTCATGACTAATACGGGGCAGATCGGCTTCATTGGCGGCATGCGCCTTCCCACCACGCTCACCAAGTACGCCGCCTACCTCGCGGCCGCCCAGAAGGTCAACCCCAAGGTCGAGGGCCACTACAACTTTGACGCCGGCTTCACCGACGCGTCCTTCGGCACCAACATCACCAACCAGTGGATTGCGTCCAACAACGTCGACGTCATGTGGGGTGACGCCTCCGCCGTCGACAACGGCGCGCGCCAGGCGCTCGAGGAGGCTGGCGTCGACACGCACTTCGACATCGCGCAGCCCATCGACTCGGTAGGCTCCGACAACCCCAGCGTGGTGACCTCCACCGTGACCGACTGGATGTTCGGCCAGGCCATGGACGAGATCGAGTCCGGCTCCTTCGGCAATGGGAACGTGATTGAGGCCAACATGGACAACGGTGGCGTCTACCTGGGCAGCTACTCCGACAAGGTCTCGCAGGAGGTCCAGGACAAGGTCAAGGAGTACTCCGAGCAGATCAAGGGCGGCTCCTTCCTCACCGACGACGAGGTCGACGCGGTGAAGAGCACGCTCTAGGCACGGGGCCGGCGTCATGCCGACGTGGTTCGACGCCGACGCCGGCGTGATGCCGGTCCCTCTCATCCATTCTTTATCGGTTTCTGTGAATCTCGCTAAGATTTACCTGCGCAAACGTCGAGAAGAATCACATATTCCGCTAAAGAACGAGAAGGGGAATAGTGAAGTTAGCACAACGGGCCTCCCGGCGAGATTCTGACGCCGGGGGCCCGTTCTAGCAGCAAGTGTCGCAGGAACCCAAGCTTCGGCGCCGTTTCGACGCCGAAGGGCCTCTCTCGTACGGAATCCCGTCGGGAACCCAAGCTTCGGCGCCGTTTCGACGCCGAAGGGCCTCTCTCGTACGGAATCCCGTCGGGAACCTATGCTCCGGCGCCCTTTTCTCGCCGGAAGGCACGTTCTGGCAGCAATCACGTACAAAAGGGTCTCTCGTGCGCCGTTTTCTCGCCAGAGAGGCCGTTTGAGCAGCGGGTGCGCCTCTAACCCTCGCTCCGGTGCCGTCTCTCGAGGTTGCTGTAACCCTGGGGTCGCAGCCGTCACAGATGCGAGCGGCGATTGCTCGGTGGCGCCGGCTATGCCGGCAACCACGGTCCTCGTTAGATATCTATATGCATAACGGTTAATCTTTTGTCGGAGAATATGCAGCCGTTTGCGGAGCGTAAGCTACCGTCTGCGGGTCTATCGCTACTATCGAGAAACGCGTCTGTAATATCGACATTACAAAAAACAAATAGTGCGATAACAAAACTTGTTGTCAGGTATTTCCGCAACCACGTTCACCGGCCATTATCGGCCGTGATCGCCGTCGCCAGCCAGGTTGCCATCACCTGCCAGGGTTGCCGGTACCAATCAAAACCGCTGGCAATGAAAAAGGCGAGAAATGCCTGCCGACAAGGACCAACTCCGATTGTCAGTTCAACCGCGCACCTGCCGGCAGTCACGATGGCTGCATGGGCGGGCCTCGATGGCCCCCTAACAGCGCGGCACCTTCAGACACCACATCAAGCGTTAGCACCCTGTGTGGGCGGCCACGGCCGTCCTGCGGGCGAAGCCTGTAGAAAGTACGAGCTAGGGAGTGGTGTGTGAACATGGAACAGACGCTAGACAAGCTCTTTCACCTCAAGGAGCGCGGAACCAACGTGAGGACCGAGCTTCTCGCCGGCCTCACGACCTTCATCACCGCGGCATACATCCTTGCGGTTAACCCCTCGGTCCTCTCGGCCACGGGTATGCCCCAGGACGCCCTCTTCACCGCCACGGTCCTCATCTCGACCATCGGCACGCTGATGATGGCATTCCTCACCAACTACCCGTTCATCCTGGCCCCGGGCATGGGCATCAACGCCTACTTCGCGTACACGGTCTGCCTTGGCATGGGCTACTCCTGGCAGACGGCCCTCACCGCAATCTTCGTCGAGGGCATCATCTTCGTGATTCTCTCGCTCACCAACGTGCGCGAGGCCATCTTCAACGCCATCCCCATGAACCTCAAGTACGCCATCACCGCCGGCGTTGGCCTCTTCATCACGATCATCGGCCTCAAGAACTCCGGCCTCGTGATCTCGAGCGAGTCCACCCTCGTCGCGATGTTCTCGTTCCACGGCTCCATCGAGGCGGGCACCTTCTCCACGGCAGGCATCTCGGCCCTGCTCGCCCTCATCGGCATCATCGTCACCGCAATCCTCGTAGCCAACAACGTGCGCGGCAACATCCTGCTGGGCATCCTCGTCACCTGGGGCATCGGCATCGTCTGCCAGCTCACGGGCGTCTACGTGCCCAACCCTGACGCGGGCTTCGCGAGCCTCCTGCCCGACTTCTCCCGCGGCCTCTCGGTCCCCTCCGTTGCGCCCATCGCCTTCAAGCTGGACTTCTCCAACTTCTTCTCCGTTGGCTTTGCCTCGGTGGTCTTTGCGTTCCTGTTCACCAACCTCTTCGACACCATCGGCACGCTGATCGGCTCCGCGTCCAAGGCCGACCTCCTCGACGAGAACGGCAAGCTCCCCAACGTCAAGGGCGCCCTGCTCGCCGAGTCCCTCGCGACCACGCTCGCCGGCCTCATCGGCACCTCGTCCACCGCGACCGCCGTCGAGTGCACCGCAGGCATCGCCCAGGGCGGGCGCACCGGCCTCACCAGCATCACTACCGCCGTCCTGTTCCTGCTGTCGCTGTTCCTCTCGCCGATCTTTTTGGCCATCCCGTCCTTCGCAACGGCGCCCGCTCTCGTCATCGTCGGCTTCATGATGTTCGGCGCCGTCACCCAGATCGACTGGGGCACCGCGACCGAGGCCCTGCCTGCATTCGTTGCCATTGTCGCCATGCCCTTCATGTACTCTATCGCCGAGGGCATCTCGCTGGGCATCATCTCCTACGTTGCGATCAACGCCTGCTCGGGCGCTGAGAACCGCAAGAAGATCTCCGGCGTGATGTGGGTTCTGTTCGTGCTCTTCTGCATCAAGTACTTCTTCATCTAGTGGTGCGGGCGACCTGGTCTCGCGGCCCGCGTCTCCAGGTCCCGCATACCTTCCGAGCGAAGGATGGGCGCGGCCATGTCGTCGCGCCCTTAGCGAAAGGAGATTCGCATGACAGACGAGACAAGCGCGGTGCGCGCCGCCACAGAGGACGACAAGACCTTCGCCATCCACGGAGACATCGTCTGGTCGCGCCACAACCACACGCTCTCGTGGGCGAAGGACGGCTACCTCGTTGTCGTCGATGGCGTGGTCCAGGGCGTCTACCAGCAGATCCCGGCGGAGTACGAGGGCATTCGCGTCATCGACCACACGGGCAAGCTCGTCATCCCCGGCATGAACGACATCCACGTCCACGCCCCGCAGTACAGCTTCCGCGGCATGGGCATGGACCTCGAGCTCCTCGAGTGGCTCAACACCCACACCTTCCCCGAGGAGAGCAAGTACGCAGACCTCTCGTACGCCGACCGCGCCTACGACATCTTTAGCGACGACCTGCTCCACTCGCCCACGACGCGTGCGGTCGTCTTTGGAACCATGCACGTGGAGCCCACCGAGCTTCTCATGGACAAGCTCGAGGCGACGGGCCTCAAGACCTACGTGGGCAAGGTCAACATGGACCGCAACAGCCCCGACTACCTGTGCGAGAAGGACGCCGCGACCTCGCTCGCCGACACCGTCCGCTGGCTCAACGACGTCGAGGGCAAGCGCTACGCCAACACGAAGCCCATCCTCACCCCGCGCTTCACGCCCACGTGCTCCGACGAGCTCATGGAGGGCCTTGGAAAGCTCAAGCAGGAGCGGAACCTGCCCCTGCAGTCGCACCTCTCCGAGAACCTCTCCGAGATCGACTGGGTGCACGGGCTCGCTCCCTGGTCGAGCTGCTACGGCCAGACCTACGAGCACTTTGGCCAGCTCGACGGCGAGGGCAAGACCGTGATGGCGCACTGCAACTACTCGACAGACGAGGAGATCGCGATCCTCAAGAAGCACAACGTCTTCATCGCGACCTGCCCGCAGTCCAACATGCAGCTGTCCTCGGGCATCGCGCCCATCCGCCGCTACTTGGTCGAGGGCATGAACGTGGGCCTCGGCACCGACGTCGCCGGCGGCGCGTCCCTCTCGATGTTCCGCGCGGTGGCCGACCTCGTGGGCTGCTCCAAGCTTCGCTGGCGCCTCGTCGACCAGAACCTCAAGCCCCTCTCCACCGCCGAGGCGTTCTACATCGCCACGGTTGGCGGCGGCGCCTTCTTTGGCAAGGTGGGCACCTTCGAGGAGGGCTACGACGCTGACGTCCTGGTCCTGGACGACTCCGGCCTGCGCACGACGCTCGAGTGCAACCCCGCCGAGCGCGTGGAGCGCTACATGTACCTCGCCGAGGAGGGCGGGCGCATCGTCGAGAAGTACGTCGCGGGCAAGCGCGTCCTGTAGGTGCGGTGGCCCGGACACACGTCGCTCTGGCGTCGGGCAGACCTTGCCCGGCGCCTTCGGTGTTACTTGGGACGTTGTTTTTTCGATTGAATAACGGCCAGCTCAAAGGGCATGTGACACCATTTCTTGAAGAGGTACGGTCGGCTACGGTTTGTAACCATTCGCCGTTCTCGGGCCACGCCCAATCGCGGGGTCACTAACATTTTGTTATGCAGCATTACAGGTTTCTAGAAGAGGGAGCTGTCATGGAAAAGCTGAGGGAGGTCGGACGTCCCATCACGCGCGTCGACGCGTACGACAAGGTCACGGGACGTGCCATGTTCACCGACGACCTCTGCCCCAAGCCCTGCCTTGAGGCGAGGATCCTCCACTCCACGATCGGCAACGGTCGGGTCGTCTCGATGGACACCACGGAGGCCAAGAAGGTCCCCGGCGTGGTGGCGGTCTTCACCTGCTTCGACGTGCCCGACAGGCCCTATCCCGTGGCCGGTCACCCCTGGTACGCCGACAGCCACGCCGAGAAGCGCGACCTTTCGGACAGGAAGCTCCTCGACGACCGCATCCGCATCTACGGTGACAACATCGCCGTGGTCGTTGCCGAGGACACCGTTGCGTGCGACCGCGCGCTTCGCAAGATTAAGGTCGAGTACGAGGAGTGGCCCGTCGTCTACGATCCCAAGGAGTCGCTCAAGGGCACCGAGCACCCGGTGCAGGACATCAAGCCCGATAACCTCGTGGCCCACACCTGCGCCCTCACGAGCCCCGAGAACCTGGCCAAGAACGGCTATAAGTTGGTGGACGACGCCATCAACGACCCAGCGTACCACCACATCGCCATCCACACCGAGACGGGCGAGCAGTCCCAGGTCCACATCGAGACCTGCACCTCGTTCTGCTACATGGAGGGCGGCAAGATCGTCTGCGTGGCCTCCACCCAGATCCCGCACATCATGCGCCGCGTGATCGGCCAGGCCCTGGGCATCCCCTGGGGCAACGTGCGCGTGATCAAGCCCTACATCGGCGGCGGCTTTGGCACCAAGCAGGACATCCACTACGAGCCGCTGAACGCCTGGATCTGCCAGCAGATTGGTGGCCGTTGTGTTCGCCTCGAGCTCTCGCGCGAGGAACTCTTCTGGGACACCTCGGGACGCCAGCCCAAGTCCTTCGACGTCGAGGCCTCCTATGGCGACGACATGCTCCTGCACGCGCGCTCCATCCGCGGCTGGTCCAACACCGGTGGCTACATCCACCACGGTCACGCGCTGGTGCTCAACTCGGTGAACTCGTTCCGCTGGCTCTACCACACCAACGAGGTCGCCTCCCGCAGCGAGGCCTGGACCGTCTACACCAACGGTCCGCACACAGGTGCCATGCGCGCCTACGGCGTGCCCGAGGGCGTCTGGACCGCCGAGTGCCTCATGGGCGACATCGCCCATGACAACGGCTGGGACGGCGTCGAGTTCCGCCTCAAGAACTGCATCCGCGAGGGCTTCGTGGACGAGTTCACGCCTGGTGGTGCCGTTGCTGCCCACACCTGCACGCTCCCGCAGTGCGTGGAGAAGGGCAAGGAGTGGATTCACTGGGACGAGAAGCAGCGCGAGTACGCAAACGAGACCGGCCCCATCCGCCATGGCGTTGGCGTCGCGTTCTTCGTGTACAAGACGGCCGTCGCGCCGTTCGCGCTCGAGACGGCAACGTCCCGCGTGACGCTCAACCAGGACGGCTCGGTGCAGCTCCAGATGGGCGCCACCGAGATCGGCCAGGGTGCCGACACGGTCTTCTCGCAGATGGCTGCCGAGGCCATCGGTATCGACACCGAGGACGTCCACATCGTCTCGTTCCAGGACACCGACGTTACCCCCTATGACGCTGGCGCCTACGCCTCGCGCCAGACCTACGTCTCGGGCACGGCAGTCAAGAAGGCAGGCCTTGAGCTGCGCGAGAAGATCCTCGCCTTCGCACGCCGCCTGTATCCTGCCGCCGGCGAGAACCTCGACCTGCGCGACCACGCCATCTGGGACGCCACGGGACGACAGGTATGCACGCTTGCCTCGCTCGCCCTCGAGGCCTACTACAACGTGGACGCGAACGACCAGCTGAGCGCCTACGCCACCGCCAACGTCCACACTAACGCCATCGCCACCGGCTGCACCTTTGCAGACGTCACCGTTGACATGCCGCTTGGTCAGGTGACTGTCAACAGGATCATCTCCGTGCAGGACAACGGCCGCCTCATTAACCCCAAGCTCGTGGAGCAGCAGGCGCACGGCGGCATGGGCCAGTCGATCGGCTTCGCCCTCTCCGAGGAGGTCCAGGTTGACCCCAAGACCGGGCGCGTGCTCAACGACACCCTGCTCGACTACAAGATTCCCACGATGATGGACCTGCCCGACCTCAAGGCAGACTTCGTCGAGTCCGACGACCCGACGGGCCCCTATGGCAACAAGGCCGTTGGCGAGACCCCCATCATCTCCCCGGCGCCCGCCATCCGCGACGCCATTCTCGACGCCACCGGCGTGAAGTTCTACCACATGCCCATGACCCCGCAGCGTCTTGTTGAGGGCTTCAAGAGGGAGGGGCTGATCTAATGTACGACATTGAAACCCTGTACGAGGCAACGAGCGTCGAGGACGCCTGCCGTGCCTTGGCCGAGGACCCCCAGGCCATCGTAATTGCCGGCGGCACCGACGTGCTCGTGAAGGTGCGCGGAGGCAAGCTTGCCGGCGCCCATCTCGTCTCCATCCACAACCTCCACGACGAGCTGGACGGCGTGACCCTGGCAGACGACGGCACGGTCGAGATTGGCCCCATCACGTGGTTCCACCACGTCACCACGAGCCCCGTCATCCAGGCTACGGTCCCCACGCTTGGCGAGGCCTGCGACACCCCCGGCGGCCCGCAGCTGCGCGTCTCGGGCACCATCGGCGGCAACGTCTGCAACGCTGCCACCTCGGCCGACAGCGCCTCCACGCTCTTTGCGTACGGCGCCCTGCTCGACGTGGTGAGCACGTGCGGCAAGCGCACCATCCCCATCGAGGAGTGGTATGCCGGCCCCGGACGCTCCAACAAGGAGCGCGACGAGGTGCTGGTGAAGATCCGCATCCCGCGCGACCACTACGAGGGCTTCACGGGGCACTACTTCAAGTACGGCAAGCGCCGCGCCCTCGAGATCGCGACGATGGGCTGCTGCTGCCTGGTCAAGCTCGCTGCCGATAAGTCCACGATCGAGGACATCCGCCTCGCCTTTGGCGTGGCCGCGCCCACGCCCATGCGGGCTACTGGCGCCGAGGACGCCGTGCGAGGCCTTCCGGTGGCCGAGGCGGTCGAGAAGATCGGGGAGCTCGCGCAGGCCGAGACGCACCCGCGCGACTCCTGGCGCGCATCGAAGGACTTCCGCCTGCAGCTCATCGGCGAGATGTCGCGCCGCTCGCTCATCGAGGCCGCGCGCAAGGGAGGGGCTGATATCTAATGGCAATGCGCATTCTCAAGTGCACCATCAACGGCAAGCCGGTGGAGGTCGGCTACGACCCGCGCGAGTCGCTCCTCGACACCCTGCGCGACAGGCTCCACCTCACGGGCACCAAGCGTGGCTGCGAGGTCGGCGAGTGCGGCGCGTGCACCGTCCTCATCGACGGCGTGGCGACCGACTCCTGCCTCTACCTCACCGACTGGGCGCAGGGCAAGGACATCCTCACCATCGAGGGCGTCCAGAAGGCGGACGGCTCGCTCGACCCCGTCCAGCAGGCCTTCATTGACGAGTTCGCCGTCCAGTGCGGCTTCTGCATCCCCGGCATCATCATGAGCGCCATCGAGATGGAGCGCACCGGCAAGACCTACACCCGCGACGAGATCCGCAAGCAGCTCTCTGGCCACCTGTGCCGCTGCACGGGCTACGAGAACATCGTGAACGCGGTGGAGAAGGCCGTCGACGTTCTCGATGGCGTGATGGGCGAGGACGCGGAGAAGACCGCGTAGCTCTGCCTGCAGCATGTAACAGGAACGCGCAACGAATGTGTTGCGAGTAGCCCGTCCCGGATTCGTCCGAGGCGGGCTACTCGCGTCTGGTTCCCTGGCTCGTGCGTGGGTTCGCCTGAGACGCGCTTCTCGGCCCTAGGCCCAGCTCACCACGACGGTGCTGTTGTCGTGCACGCCCTCGGCGGCCAGCTCCTCCCCGGCCTTCACGTCGTAGCCGGCGAGGCGCAGACGGCGCAGGAAGGCCACGAGCTTGGCGTTGTACTCGTTCAAGAGGCGCATCTCCTGGAGGGGGGAGATGAGCGCCTGGGGCCGCCCGTGGATGATGCTCGAGATGGCATCTGCCACTAGTACGTTGCTGTTGGCGAGAAGGTCGTTGTAGAAGGCGTTTCCGGCACCGGCGCAGTCCGTCTCGCCGGGTGCGAACTTGAGCATGACCGACGTCCTGCCGTACATGGCATACGTGCGGATGCGCGTGCTCGTCTGGCCCTCGGCGTTTCGCATCGCCCAGCGCAGCGCGTTCGTGGCAAGGGTGTCGGCCTCCGCCTGCGAACGACCCGGCTTTGCGGAGGCCGTGAGGGCGCGGGCCTCGTCTGCGGAGATGAGTTCGGTGGGGAGGGGCATCTTGGTGTTTGTCTCGTTCATGGGTCCTCCGTTCGGGGGAGTGCGCGCGTGCGATGGAACGTGCGCGGAGTCGTATGGGCAGATGATACCGCGATGTGCTTCTCAGCAGGGGACATTTCGCTGGAGGGTGGTACGCGTCCGGTCTTCGCAGGGTCGGAGTCCTTCTCAGCCTAAATAGTGCCGCTCGCCGGTCAGTCGACCAATAGAAAGTTTTGTCACCTTACAAACAGTTATGATAATGCCGAGCCACCGTTATACGCAAACAGATATAACGCTGGGTATGAGGATGGCCGCCCGGTACCGTTTGGCGTGAGGACGCCCCCAGCGGCCAGAAGTTGCAGCTAGAGTGGTCTTTCGCAAGGTTTCCCCTGGACGTGAGGACGTCGGCCATGCGTGGGCGCAGGAGAGGAGTCACCATGGCAGACGAGTACGACTACCACAAGATGTGGGGAGACCTTGGCATGGACGTCGAGGCGCACGACGGCCTTCTCGGCGTGGTGGGCGAGATGTACCAGACCATGTACCTTACGCAGGAGAACAGGCCGGCCTCCACGTCCTACCTGGATGGCGTTGCCGCAAACCTCCACTCCGGGCGCATCCGCGAGATGGTGGACGGCCGCAGCGAAGGCAGCCCCAAGAAGATCATCGGCAGCTTCTGCCTCTATGTGCCCGAGGAGGTCGTGACCGCAGCTGGTGCCGTGGAGGTTGGCCTCTGCGCCGGTGCCGAGTGGGCTCCCGAGGAGGCCGAGAGGTTCGTGCCGCGCAACACCTGCCCGCTCATCAAGGGCTTCATGGGCTTCAAGCTTGGTCGCGTGTGCCCCTACATCGAGAGCGCCGACCTCGTGGTGGGCGAGAACACCTGCGACGGCAAGAAGAAGGCCTACGAGCAGTTCTCCAAGCTCAAGCCCATGTACATCATGGACGTGCCGCACGTTCGCAACGAGGACACCAAACTCCAGTGGCGTCATGAGGTCCACGCCCTTGCCGCAAGGATCGAGGAGGAGACCGGCCAGAAGATCACCGAGGAGAGCCTGCGCGTTGCCATCAAGCTGGCCAACGACAAGCGTCGTGCGCTGCAGCGCCTCTCGGCCACTCGTGCGGCTGATCCGGTGCCCATCTCCGGCCTGGACTCGCTGCTCACCGTGCAGGCCGCCTTCATGGACGACTCCGCACGCCTGACCGGGGCCATCAACGAGATGGCCGACGAGTGCGAGAAGCGCGTTGCCGAGGGCGTTGGCGCAGCTCCCAAGGGTGCCAAGCGCATCCTCTACACCGGCACCCCGATGGCGGTGCCCAACTGGAAGCTCTTCAACATCATCGAGAAGGCCGGCGGCGTGGTGGTTGGCGAGGAGTGCTGCACCGGCAGCCGCTACTACAAGGACCTCGTCCCCGAGGACGGTGCCACCGTCGACGAGATGCTCGACGACATCGCAGACCGTTACCTCAACATCCAGTGCGCCATCTTCACGCCCAACAATGGCCGCCGCGATGACGTCATCCGCATGGCGCGCGAGCTCCACGCCGACGGCATTATCGACGCGTCCCTCTCGTTCTGCACGATCTACGAGATGGAGGCATTCGACATGGAGAAGGCCGCGCAGGAGGCCGGCATCCCCTATATGCACCTCTCGACCGACTACTCCTCCGAGGGCGACGGCCAGCTCACGACCCGCATCCAGGCGTTCCTCGAGATGATCTAGGCGTTTGCCGCACTTGTCCCGTTGGGGCCGGGCAGCCGCTGGTTGCCCGGCCCCATTTGTGTCCCTCCGCCTCTCGGCCCGCTCTGTCCCTCGTCCTCTCTTCGTCCCCCCCTCATTCTTTATCGGTATCTGTGAATCCCATTGATCGTCAACAGGGCAAACGTCGAGTCCGATTAACGGAAACCGATAAAGAACGGGGAGAGGGGAGTCCCGGTTGACGTGCTGTGCACAAAAATCGCGGTTGCCGGTCCAAATTCGGGGTTCCGCCAAGTATCACCACACGGGTGCCATTTCCCTACCTGCGGCTCCGCAAAAAGTTAGTGTCTTCGTACTCGGCGATTCGCCCAAAAAGGACCGGCAACCGCAATTTTTGTGCAGGGCAGTCGCGACGCAAAGAGCGAGGGAACGAAATGTCTTCCGCTGGCGGGCGTATTCCTACCGCTCGGAGCCCACGTCAGATTGTCAAACAAATTGTATGGCAATCAGACTAATAATTTGACCCGCCGAGACGGACCTGTGTTCGTCTGGACACGTCACACGTACGCGGTGGGTGCAGGGGCACCCGGGGGAGGGCTCGGATGGCAGCGCAGGTACAGACGAGGGCGGAACAGGAGCTTGACGAGTCGCTCTTCAGGCGAGAAGGCCTTCCGCCGGTGGGGTCGCTCGTCCCCATGTCGCTCCAGCACGTACTGGCCTCATTCGCGGGCGTCATTACACCTGCCATGATGATAGCCACCACCTGCGGGTTCACGCAGGAGCAGGAGACCGCCATCATCCAGGTGGCGCTGATTCTCTCTGCCATCGACACGCTGCTCCAGCAGTTCCCGCTGTTCGGTCGTTTTGGCGCGGGGCTTCCCATCCTCACCGGCGTCTCGTTTGCCTTCCTGCCGGCGTTCCAAGCGGTGGGCGCGCAGTTCGGGTTCTCGGTGCTTCTCGGCGCAGAACTCGTGGGTGGCGTGGTCGCCATCCTCTTTGGCATCTTCTACAGCAAGGTGCGCCGGCTTTTCCCACCGCTGGTCACAGGTACCGTAATCTTTACCATCGGCGTTTCGCTCTACCCAACGGCCATCAAGTACATGGCTGGTGGCGCAGGCTCGGCCAACTTTGGTGGCGTCTCCAACTGGATCGTTGGCCTCATCACCTTTGCCGTCGTGTTTGCGCTCGCCAACTTTGGCAAGGGCGTCCTCAAGCTCGGCTCGATCTTCTTCGGCATCATCATCGGCTGCGTCATCGCCATTCCCTTTGGGATGGTCGACGGCTCCGAGGTTCTCAGCGCCGGGTGGTTCTCGCTTCCCCAGTTCATGCCGTGCGCCATCGAGTTCAACCCCGCCGCCTGCATCACGCTCGGCGTGGTCTACATCATGGTCAACGTGCAGCTCATCGGCGACCTCTCCGCGGCATCCGCCGGCTCGATGGACCGCATGCCCACCGAGCACGAGATTGGCGGCGCCATCAAGGCTCAGGGCCTGGTGAGCATCATCTCGTCCCTCTTTGGCGGGCTTCCCACCTCGGCCTTTGGCCAGAACGTGGGCATCATCGTGAGCACCAAGGTCATCAACAAGTGGGTCTTTGGTGGCGCGGCTTTCGTGTTTCTCGCCGCAGGCCTCTGCCCCAAGCTCTCGGCGCTCCTGCTCATGATTCCGCAGCCGGTCATCGGTGGCGCCACTATCAGCGTCTTTGGAACCATCACCCTGAACGGCATCCGAATCCTGGTGAAGGACGGCCTCACCCCGCGTGCCTGCACCGTCTTTGGCATCTCGGTGGCCTTTGGCATCGGCATCGCACAGGTCTCCGGCTCGCTGGCCGGCCCCGGCATGCCCGAGTGGATCTCGACCATCTTTGGCACCTCGGCCATCACGCCGTGCGCCGTCATGGCAATCATCCTCAACAGCGTTCTGCCGCCCGAGGACAATACGCCCGAGCAGCGCAACCTCAGGCCGCTCCGGAATGGCGGGAGTTCCGGTGGCGAGAAGGACGAGGGCTAGCCGGTTTCATTGCAACAGCCAGCGAGACACCGCCCCGCAGGACTGCCTGCGGGGCGGCGTCGTTGAATGAGACAGGGGGGGGTGCCCCTTTGTCTCATTTGTCGATGACGCGGTGACCCTGCACGTAGACCTGACGGACGTTCTCGGGCGTCGAGAGGTAGAGTATCCGCGCCAGGCGGTCCTCCGGGGCGTCGAAGACACCAAAGCCGGTGAGGTCCGCGTAAGGCAGGCGCGTATCAACAACCTGCAGGTCAAAGGCACGGCCGGGCTCGAAGGTACCCACGGGCAGGCCGAGCGCCTCCGCGCCTCCGGCAGTGGCGAGGTAGAGCGCCTCGACAACGGAGATGCGCGCGTCTCCGCTTCCGCGCTCCGCCTCGGGCTTCTGCGCGTCGACGCCCGTCTCGAGCATGCGCGACGCCATGACTGCCTGACGGATGTCGTCGTACATGTTGGGGCTAAAGCCGCCAGAGATGTCGGTTCCAAGGCCAATGCGCACGCCCTGCTCGTGCAGACGCTTCACCGGAAGCACGCTGCTCGCGAAGTACGCGTTGGAGATGGGGCAGTGTGCGATGCCGGCTCCCACCTGCGCAAAGAGCTCGCCCTCGTCGGGCGTGAGGAAGGTGCAGTGCGCCATGATCGAGTGCTCGCGGAGAAGCCCAAAGTCACGCAGGGCGTAGGGGTCCTCC
>URLM01000001.1 GCA_900548775.1 uncultured Olsenella sp. | reverse complement strand
CCCGTCCAAAGGCCGCGACCAACCTTTTACCGGAGGGGCGACAATAGCCCTTGCAATGTGCCCCGGAAGTGGTGTAATTGATGTGCTAACAAAAAGTTAGGCAGTAAGACACTTTTTCTTATCTGGTCTGTCGGGCGCCGGGTTGGCGCACAGAGAGGGGAGCACCATGGAGCCTAAGTTCAAGTGGGTCACCAATCACATGCCCAAGAGCGAGGACAAGAACCTGCAGGTCATGAGCCTGGAGAACGTCGCAAAGGCCCGTGCGTTCCACAAGAGCTTCCCGCAGTACTCCGTGACTCCGCTCGCCAACCTCTCCGGCATGGCCAACCGCCTTGGTCTCGGCGGCCTCTACGTGAAGGACGAGAGCTACCGCTTTGGCCTCAACGCGTTCAAGGTCCTCGGCGGCTCCTTCGCCATGGCCCGCTACATCGCCGAGGAGACCGGCCGCGACGTTGCGGACTGCGACTTTGACTACCTGACCTCCGACCAGCTCGAGCACGACTTTGGCCACGCAACCTTCTTCACCGCCACCGACGGCAACCACGGCCGCGGCGTTGCATGGGCTGCCCACCGCCTCCACCAGAACGCCGTGGTCCACATGCCCAAGGGCTCCACGAAGACGCGCTTTGACAACATCGCCAAGGAGGGCGCCAAGGTCACGATCGAGGAGCTCAACTACGACGACTGCGTGCGCCTTGCCGCCAAGGAGGCCGAGGAGACCGAGCACGGCGTGATCGTGCAGGACACCGCCTGGGAGGGCTACACCAAGATTCCGTCCTGGATCATGCAGGGCTACGGCACCATGGCGGCCGAGGCTGCCGACCAGCTCCGCCAGCTTGAGGTCAACCGTCCCACCCACGTCTTTGTCCAGGCCGGCGTTGGCTCGCTCGCAAGCTCCATGGTGGGCTTCTTCACCAACCTCTTCCCGAGCAACCCGCCCAAGTTCGTGATCATGGAGGCCGGCGCTGCCGACTGCCTCTACCAGGGTGCCGTTGCGGCTGATGGCGACCCCCGCATCGTGGGCGGCGACCTCCAGACCATCATGGCCGGCCTTGCCTGCGGCGAGCCCAACACCATTGGCTGGGACATCCTGCGCAACCACGCCGACGCCTTCGTGAGCTGCCCCGACTGGGTCTCGTCCAAGGGCATGCGCATGCTCGCCGCCCCCGTCAAGGGTGACCCGGCTGTCACCTCCGGCGAGTCCGGCGCCGTTGGCATGGGCGTCATCTCCACGCTCATGACCGACCCTGCATACGCCGAGCTGCGTGAGGCACTTGAGCTTGGCCCCGACTCCCAGGTGCTGCTCTTCTCGACCGAGGGCGACACCGACCCCGTGCGCTACCGCCAGATCGTGTGGGACGGCGCGTGGCAGAGCGAGAAGGCCGAGTAGAGAATACCCCCTGACGCCCAGGCGTCATTGCCAAGGACAAGGTCCTGCCTCCCAGGATCAGTGCGGCCGGTGCGCGCAGGCGTGCCGGCCGCGTCCTTCTCGATGCTAAGATTGGTCGGTACGCGGCAATAACTCGGCGCATGCGGAGGGACCGATGGCCAAGATCTATCTGGTGGAAGATGACCCCAGCGTACGAGAGCAGCTCTCGGCGCTCCTCTCGAGCGCCGGCCACAGCGTCGAGTGCGCAACCCGCTTCGACCATCTGGTCGAAGACGTCGTGGCCGCCTCGCCCGATGCCGTTGTGCTCGACCTGGGCCTTCCCGGAACCGACGGCCAGTACGTGGCACGCGCCCTGCGGCAGGAGAGCGACGTGCCCATCATGGTGCTCACCAGCCGCACGTCCGAGCTCGACGAGCTCATGAGCCTCTCGATGGGCGCCGACGACTTTGTGGCCAAGTCCGCAAATCCCCAGCTCATCCTTGCCCACCTGGAGGCGCTGCTCCGTCGTCGCCAGCCGAGCCAGGCCTCCCTCGTGCGTGCCGGCGCGCTGGGCCTCGACACCGTACGCGCGGAGGCGAGCTGCGAGGGAAAGACGGTCGAGCTCTCCCGCAACGAGCTGCGCATCCTCGAGTGCCTCATGCGTCAGCCGGGCGCGATCGTCTCTCGCGAGGACCTCATGGAGTCCCTCTGGGCAACGGACGCCTTCGTGGACGACAACACCCTCACGGTGAACGTCACCCGGCTGCGCCAGGCGCTCGCGAAGGTGGGGCTGCCCCACGCCATCGTGACGCACCGCGGCATGGGCTACTCGCTTCGGGTCGAGAACGCATGAGCCTTCTCGCCTTCCTGCGCAGCCATGCCGTGCGCGTGGTCTGCTCCGTCCTGGTCCTGGCGCTTCTCGCGGCGATGCTCCCGGTGGTGGGGGTCGAGCGCGCGGCGATGGAGCTTGTCGTTCTGCTCGTTGCCGTGCTGGAGCTCGTGGGCCTTCTTTGGGAGTGGCTGCGCGGGCGCTCCTTCATGCGGAGCCTTGCTGGCCTTGCGGGGGGCGAGGAGGACGTCCTCGACGCCGTCGACACCATTCCGGAACCCGAGTACCCCGAGGGGGAACTCGCCTGGGACGCCCTCCAGAGCGTCGCCCAGGCATCACGGCGCAGGAGTGCGGGACTCGAGCAGGAGATGCGGGAGTACCGCCGCTACGTCGAGCTGTGGGTCCACGAGATAAAGACCCCGCTCGCCGCGATGAACCTCACGCTCGCGAACGCTCGCAGCGAGGACGCCCGGGCCCTCTCGCGCGAGGTCGCGCGCGTGGAGGCCGACGTCGAGAACGCGCTCTACTACGCGCGCAGCACCTCGGTTGCCGAGGACTACCTTCTGCGCCGCTGCGACCTGGCCCAGCTTGTGCGGGATGCCGTGAAGTCCCGCGCGCGTTCTCTCATCGAGGCGCATATGGCCGTTGAACTGGGCGTCCTTGAAGGCGAGAAGGACCTCTGGGTCTTCTGCGACCCCAAGTGGATGACCTTCATCCTGGGACAGCTCATCGACAACGCCGTGCGCTACCGCGCCGTGCCCGAGCACGACGGGCGAGAGGCGCGACTGAGCTTCTCGGCACGCGTCGAGGGTGCCGGCAGCGCCAGCGAGCGCGTGGTGCTCAACGTGGCCGACAATGGGTGCGGAATCTCCGAGGCGGACCTTGGTCGCATCTTCGAACGCGGCTTTACCGGCACCAATGGCCGGTCGCACGAGCGCTCCACCGGTATGGGGCTCTACCTTGTGCGGACGCTCTGCGAGAAGATGGGCCTTGCCGTGGGGGCGAGAAGCGCCGTTGGCGAGGGCACGGGAATCGACATCACCTTCCCCAGGGAGCGCTCGCGCGCCGTCTAGCTGGCATTTCTCGCCCAGAGCCGGAGCTTACACAAACGTAAGGTTGTGTCACGGCAATCGATGGCAGCCACGACGCCCCTGGTCCACCATGTATGGCGCAATCGACACGCGGGCCTGCTGCGCGCGGCGGCACCGCATGACAAGGAGAAGGAGCCACACATGGCACGCCATATGCAGAGCAACCCCACGAGCGTGGTCCCCACGACCGCGACGCCGGTACTCGAGGTGCGCGACGTGACGAAGACCTACGGAGGCCGCGGGGTCACGACCAACGCGCTCAACGGGATCAACCTCACCATCGCGGCGGGGGAGTTCGTCGCCCTGATGGGACCCTCTGGCTCGGGCAAGTCAACGCTGCTCAACTGCATCGCCACGATCGACGCCCCCACCTCGGGAACCATCATGCTCGGCGGGACGGACGTCTCGCGCATCTCTCGCTCGCGCCTCGCGGACTTCCGCCGAGAGAAGCTCGGCTTCATCTTCCAGGACTCCAACCTCCTGGACAGCCTCACCGCGCGCGAGAACATCGCGCTCCCGCTGACCATCGGACGCGTGCCAGCAACCCAGATCGAGACGGACGTGGTCGCGGCCGCCGCCTCGCTGGGCATCGAGGAGGTTCTCGACAAGTACCCGTACCAGATGTCCGGCGGACAGCGCCAGCGCGTGGCCGCGGCCCGCGCCCTGGTCACGAACCCGCAGCTCGTGCTTGCCGACGAGCCCACCGGTGCTCTCGACTCAAAGAACGCCAAGCTCCTTCTCGAGAGCCTCGAGTCCATGAACCAGTCGAGGGGCGCCACGGTCCTCATGGTCACCCACGACGAGACCGCCGCGAGCTACTGCCGTCGCGTGCTCTTCATTCGCGACGGGCGCGTCTTCACCGAGCTTGACCGCGGCAGCGACTCCCGCCATGCCTTCTTCGAGCGAATCATGCAGGTCGTGGCCGTGCAGGGAGGGGTTGACGATGCTCGCTAAGCTCGCCTTTGGCAACATGCGCAAGCTCCTGCACGACTACGCCGTGTACTTCCTCACGCTCGTCCTGGGCGTGGCCGTGTTCTACGCGTTCAACACCATCAGCGTGCAGGGGGACTTCCTTCGTGGGGATGTTGGTGAGACGCTCAGGCAGGTGGGGCAGATCCTCGACGGAGTCACCGTCTTTCTCGCCGTGGTACTGGGCTTTCTCATGGTGTACGCGAACAACTTCCTCATGCGCCGGCGCAAGAAGGAGCTTGGCCTCTATCAGGTGCTGGGCATGCGCACGGGGCAGGTGAACGCGGTTCTCGCGCTGGAGACGCTGCTGGTGGCTGCGGTCTCGTTTGGGGTGGGCATCGCTCTGGGGGCGCTCCTCTCGCAGGTGCTCCTCTTTGTGACCGCGCGGATGTTCGAGACCACGGTCCAGCACTTCTCGTTCTTCTTCTCGACCGACGCGTTCCTGCTCACCCTCCGGTGCTTTGGCGTGATCTTCGTCGTGATGATGGCCTTCAACTGGCTTACGCTGCGCCGCGTGAAGCTGATTGACCTCATGAGCTCCGCGCGCCAGAACGAGAAGCAGTTCGTGCGCAGGGTTCCCCTTGCTGTGGCGCTTGCCGTTGTGGGACTCGTGCTCATGGGCGTAGCGTACTGGCGCCTGACCAGGGACGGGTTCCCCACGTCCGGCTCCACCGCCGTGCAGAACGGCTTCCTTATCACGACGGGAATGGTGGTCGCTGGCACCTTTGCCTTCTTCTACGGCCTTGCCGGTGCGCTCACCGCGCTGCTCACGCACCTCAGGGGCTTCTATTGGCGCGACCTCCACATGTTCACGACGCGTCAGATCGCCTCGCGCGTGAATACCACGGCCCTCTCCATGGGCGTGATCGCGCTCATCCTCTTCTTTGCGATGACCGCCATGACCACGGGCATGAGCATCTGCGGCGCCATCAACAGCATGACCAAGCAGGGCATTCCGTACAGCGCGTCCATCTCGGCGACGCCCGCGGGCGACTCGACGGACGCCATCGACCTTGAGGCGGAGGTTGCCAAGGCGGGCGTCGACCTCTCGAAGGTGGGCCGTCACGCAAGCGTGAGGATCGCGGTGATCGAGTCGGAGCTGAGGAGCGACACCCCTGCGTACCAGCGCATGTCTCAGCTCACCGGCGAGAGCGTGCCCAAGGGCTACGAGCACGTCGTGGTTGCCGAGGTAGTGGGTATCTCGGACTACAACGCTATGCGTTCCCTGCTGGGACTGGAGCCCGTATCCCTTAAGGACGGCCACTACCTCATGCTGTGCAACATGGACAACGCGAAGGGGTTTGTGAACAAGGCGCTCGAGCAGGGATTTACTGCCACCATCGGCGAAACCACGCTTGCCCCCGAGCGCACCACCGTAATCGACGACGCCTCTGTGGTCCTTCAGGACAGCAACTCTGGTCTCACGCCCGGGGTGTATGTTGTGCCCGACAGCGTGGCGGCATCGGTTCCCGCGTACTACAGCGTCATCGATGTTGTCTACGCCGGGTCGGCCGAGGAGGGCGACGCCGCGCTCAAGGGGCTGGAAGCCACGCTTGCGAGCAACCTGGATGGCCGCGTTGCCTTGGTGGGCGTGCAGACCGCCACGGACGTGCTCGCAGACGGCACCTCCTCCACCGGCCTCATCTCGTACATGGCCATCTACATCGGCTTTGTCCTGGTCATCGCTTGCGCGGCGATTCTCGCCATCCAGCAGCTCTCCAACGCGAGCGACGCCTCGGGAAGCTACAGGACCCTCTCCGAGCTGGGATGCTCAGAGTGTCTCGTCTTTGGCTCGCTCCGCTCGCAGGTAACGCTTGCCTTCGTGCTGCCGCTCGTAGTGGGCATGGCGCACTCGCTCTGCGCCCTTGGGGTGATCAACGACCTGGTGAGCGCGCTGGGATACAGCGACATGATCGGTAACATGACCCTGGGGCTGGGACTCTTTGCCCTGGTGTACGGCGGGTACCTTGCGCTCACGTACCGAATGGCGCACGGGATCGTGCGCTCCGCGGTGCGCACCACGCGCCGCGCGCTGTAGGGGAGTGCCCCAGCGAGAACGTTTGCCCCGGCGTCAGGTTGGCGCCGGGGCACTCTTTTGGCGAGAAGGCCGCTGGAACGTTGGCCCTGGCGTCATTCGGGCGCCGGAGGCGGGGCTTTGGACGGATTTACGTACGAGAAGGCCCCTCCGGCGTCGAAATGACGCCGGAGGGGAGGTCCCGTACCCCCGCGCCTGCGGGAACGCGCCTTCCGGCGAGAAAACGGCGCCGGAGGCGAGACTTTGGACGGGATTCCGTACGAGACGCGCCTATCGGCGTCAAATACTCGCCGGAAGGCCCGTTGTCGCAGCTAGCGCGTACAAAGTGAGCTCTCTGGCGTCTGTCAACCGGAAAAGCGCCCTGCCTACAGCATGATGTCGAGGTGGAAGACCCCGTCCTCGGCCCGGGCAACGAGCGTCCCTCCATAGCGCTCCGCAATCGCGCGCATCGAACGCATGCCAAAGCCGTGGTTGGCCTTGTCGGCCTTGGTCGTCTGCGGAAGGCCGTCCTCAAAGCTCGGCTGTGCGTCGGGAGCGTAGTAGTTCTCCACGCTCACGGAGACAACGCCCATCGCGCGGCGCACCACAAGGGAGATGGATCGCCGCTTTGCTCCGCGCACCGCCTCGATGGCGTTGTCCAACGCGTTCCCAAACAGCGCGTAGATGTCGGCGGGCGCCATGAAGCCGAGCGCCGCCCCATCCGCCACGCAGGTGAGGGTGATTCCCTCGCGCTGGCAGACCAGGCTCTTCTCGGTGAGGATGGTGTCGAGCGCCTCGTTTCCCGTGCGAACCGCGGCATCGTACACGTCGACCTCCCGCGCGACGTCCGCCAGCGCGGCGGGATCGATCGCCGAGCTGCCACTGGCCAGCGAGCGTATCTGGTGGCGCAGGTCGTGGCACTTGATGTTGATGGCCTCGATGCTCTCGCGGCTCTGCTCGTACTGTCGCTCGCGCTCGGCGAGAAGGCGCTCGGTGGTGTCTCGCTCGGAGGCTAGCTTGCGGTTTACCAGCAGCTCGTACTCCATCCACACGCTAAAGACGCAGATAAAGCCATGTACGCAGCGCAGCATGAGCGCCAGGCGCACGGGGATGCCCATCTCGCAGAGGCTCTTGATCACCAGGTCAAACCCTATGACCATGAGCATGACCACGGCCATCATCACGATCATCGACCGGTCGCTCACCTGCTCCAGGCCGCGCTTGCTCAGCCTGCGCGTGATCAGCGGATAGGCAACGGCGTAGGTCGCCAGCGTGACCAGCCACGTACACAGGGCAAAGGTGCTCAGGGGAGCCTCGCGGCCAAGCGCCGCTTCCGTACCGGTTCCCGCAACAAGCAGCCAGATGAATTCCCCCAAGCCAGAGGCGAGGTTCTGCATCGCGTACCCTGCGGAGCAGCAGAAGAGCGCCGTCCATATGGAGGCGTCAAAGAGATGGGTCACCGCCACGGAGCAGCCGACAAGCAAGGTCGAGAAGAGCACCAGCTCAACGGCATACGTCTGCGAGCGCGTGAGGGCGGGGAACACGATTCCAGCGGAGAAGATCAATGCGATCGAGGCTCCCAGCAGGACCACGACGGTCAACATGCGCCGCGCGAAGTGCTCACGTGGGGTCAGTGCCCCCGCGAAGAGAGCAATCCCCATGGCAACGCGCACGAGCAGGCCAGCCATGCTCAGCACTGCGGGCAACGTCTGCTCCATCACGCGCTCCGTCCCACGTAGGCCGCCAGGCGCTCGAGCGCCGTCTTTCTCTGCGACCTGCTGTAGAAGAGCTCCGTCCCGTCGGACATCACCACGGAGGTCTGCCGTATGCGCTCTACCTGCGCCATGTTGATCACGCAGCTCGCGGCGATCTTGAGAAAGCCCTTCTCGTCAAGGTCCTTTGCAACTTGCGTGATGGTGCCGCGCACCCGCAGGGGCTCGCCCTCTCCCACGACGTGGTAGTGCAGGTCGTGCTTGACGATGTCCACGTAGAGGACGTCTGCCAGGCGCACAACGCGCATGCCGTCTGCCGTGGGTATGGCGACCGTACCCTCGGAGGTGCGCTTGACCATGCGCATCGCGCGGTCCATGCGCAGGGAGAAGTCGTCGTAGGCAACCGGCTTCACCATGAAGTCGAGGGCGTCCACCTGGTATCCCTTGATGGCGTACTGGGCCAGGTTGGTCACAAAGACGAGCGGGGTCTGCTCGTCGTAGCCTCGCAGCATCTGGGCCGCCTCCATGCCGTTGATGCCAGGAAGGTCGATGTCCATGAAGATGAGGTCCGCCGGGTGGTTGCCGTTCACGAACTCTATTGCCGAGGGCAGCACGGTGACGGCAAACGAGAGGCCCTTCTCAGCGGCGTAGCGGCTGAGGTGTCCGCGAAGGACGTCCGCCTCGGCAGAGGAGTCCTCAACAATCAGGATCCTATACGCCATGCTCGCCTCCCAACTAAGTCTTGGCCATCACCCGATTATGACAGCACCCACCTCGCCGAGGAGGCCTTGGCCACCATATGGGCATCTGAAGACGCCCTGCGGTGGGGCGGTCAAGACACAGAGGGAAGGGGAGAGATGGCAGAAGAGAAGGACGAGCAGGCCAAACAGGCGAAACCTGCCAAGCAGGCAAAGCCCGTGAAGCGACCAAAGAAGGCGCTCTTCGTGATCATGTGCATCGTCTCGGTGCTGGTGGTTGCGGTGACGCTTGCCGTGGGGGTTGTGGTCTCGCCGTACTTTGACCTGGTGACCACGTTCACCACCAGGCCAGACATAGAGTCGGCGGAGGTACAGCAGGCAAGCCAGGCCACGCGCGACGTTACCGAGGAGGTCGAGGCCGAGGGAATCACGCTGCTCAAGAACGAGGGCAACGCGCTTCCGCTCTCCGGCGCGTCCAAGGTGAACGTCTTTGGCTCCACGGTCGGCAACAACTTCAGCTACGGCGGAACGGGTTCCGGCTCTGGTGACACCAGCAAGAACGTGACGTTCTACCAGGGGCTTGAAGACGCAGGCCTCTCGGTGAACCCCAACCTCGAGCAGTTCTACGAGAAGAATGCCACCTCGGCCAAGGACATGGGACTCGTGGGTACGGACTGGAACCTCTACGAGCTGCCGCAGTCCAGCTACGCGCAGGACGTCATCGACGACGCCAAGGCGTACTCCGACACGGCCATCGTGGTTCTCACCCGCAAGGGCGGCGAGGGCTTCGACCTGCCCACGGACATGGCGGGCTACGAGGGCTCCGAGGCGGGCCGCAGCTACCTGGAACTCACGCCCAACGAGGAGGACCTCCTCGCCATGGTCGAGGTCAACTTCGACCGCGTGGTCGTGGTGCTCAACAGCCCCAACGCCATGGAGCTCGGCTTTGTTGACGATCCGGCGGTTGACGCCGCCCTGTGGGTGGGGACGCCCGGCTCCACCGGCTGCGAGGCCATTGGCAAGGTGCTCACCGGTGCCGTGAACCCCAGCGGTCGCACCGTCGACACCTTCCCGTACGCCATGGAGAGCGCACCGAGCTACTACAACTTTGGCGCGCACGACTACACCAACGTCCAGCACACCAACCAGGCCATGTTCGCAGGCACGGGAGACGCGACCTCCGGCACCGAGAACGTCCACTTTGTGGACTACGCCGAGGGCATCTACGTGGGCTACCGCTACTACGAGACCGCGGCGGCCGATGGCTTCATAGACTACGACTCCACGGTCCAGTACCCGTTTGGCTACGGCCTCTCGTACACCACCTTTGACGAGAAGATCGCCAAACTCACGGATGACGGCACCACGATCACCATGACCGTCGACGTGACCAATACCGGCGACGTGGCTGGCAAGGACGTGGTCGAGGCCTACTACAGCGCCCCTTACACCAAGGGCGGCATCGAGAAGAGCGCCGTTGTCCTTGCAGGCTTCGACAAGACCAAGCTGCTCGAGCCGGGCGAGACCCAGACGCTCAAGATCAGCTGGACGCACGAGGACATGGCCAGCTACGACTACACCGGCGTCAAGGCAGAGGGCGGTGCCTACGTGTTCGAGGCGGGCGACTACCAGGTGAGCCTGCGCAAGAACTCCCATGACGTGGTGGACACCCGCACGGTGACCATCGACCGAGACTACATCTACAACGATGCCCACGACGGCGCCCGCTCCACGGATGACGTGGCGGCAACCAACCAGTTCGACGACGTGAGCACGGGTGACGGGGTCACGTACCTCTCGCGCGCGGACTGGGCTGGCACCTTCCCCGCGATGGCGCCCGCAGAGAAGGAAGCCTCTGCCGAGGTCAAGGATGCCTTGGAGAACCCGGCGGCGCTCGACAACCCCGACGTTGCGGACGTGACCTACGGAGCCAGGAACGGGCTTACGTTGGCGGACATGGCTGGCCTGGATTACGACGACCCCCAGTGGGACAAGCTCCTCGACCAGATGACGCTTGGCGAGCAGAAGATGCTCGTCTCCAACGGAGGCTGGATGACCTTCTCGGCAAAGAGCGTCGGCAAGCCCGCAGTGGTGGAGTGCGATGGCCCCAACGGCGTGAACAACATCATGGCGCACTACAACGGCACACAGCTCACGGGCCAGAGCGTGCTTGGCTACACCTGGAACAAGGAGCTTGCCGAGCGCGTGGGAGAGCTCTTTGCCCAGGAAGCGACGGCGCTCAAGGTCGGCGGCCTGTACGCCCCCGGCGCCGACACGCACCGCTCGGCCTTTGGCGGCCGCAACTACGAGTATGTGAGCGAGGATGGGCTTCTCACCGGCGAGATCGTTGCCGCGGAGGTTCGCGGGATCCAGTCCCAGGGCGTGTACTGCTACCTCAAGCACTTTGCCCTGAATGACCAGGAGACGCACCGTGGTGACGCCGGCGGCCTCGTGACCTGGGCAAACGAGCAGTCCATGCGCGAGGTGTACCTGCGTCCGTTCGAGATTGCGGTGAAGGAGGGCGGAGCCACGGCTATGATGAGCTCGTACAACCGCCTGGGCACCACCCCCACCGCCGAGAGCCATGCGCTGCTCACCCAGGTGCTGAGGAACGAGTGGGGCTTCCGTGGGTCCGTGGTGACGGACTGCGTGCTCTCCGCCGATACCTCGAACATCAATCGCGGTCTGCGGGCGGGTAACGACCTGTACCTCTCGTTCCTGCAGGACAAGGCGCTCACGGGCGACACGCTGAGCACTGCTGCCGGACACCAGGCGCTGCGCAACGCCTGCCACAACATCCTCTACACCGAGGCGAACGCCTCTAGCGTGTCGTCCGTTGGAATCTACGGGCAGAGCCCGCTCGTGACCGCGGTCGAGGTTGTGCTTGCGGCGGCCATCGCACTGCTCGCCACGTACTTCGTGCGTCGCCACATGAAGATGAAGCGCTGGCGCGCGCAGCAGCAGTAGCTCTTCTGAGAAGAACGTAGCACTTGGCCCCGGCGACATTTCGTCGCCGGGGCCCTTTGCGTGGCTGGTGCGTCGTCTTGCCGTCACACGTTCGTTGCCCGAACGTGTGACATCCTGCGCGGGTCACACAATCGTCTCCGAATGTGTAGCGGATTCCAACCCGCCCCGATGGCCGCGTAGGGGGAGCCCGGCCTGCGGGCCCCGCCGTCGCCCACCGTCCACCGCGCCAAAAAGACCGTCTGCGAGAAAAGTGGGCAGTTTGGCAAAGCCCCTTGAATTCCCTCTCGCACGTGCTTTAATTAGGTCAACCAAACAAAAAGTTTGGTTAGCAGACATATTGTTTACGCTCGGACGTACCAGGCTGCTAAGAACGTTGCTCGATGCGAGGAGGACCCAATGAAGGAACTCGACTACGACAAGATCAAGGAAGCCGCGAAGGCCTACAACGCGGACATGACCGCGTTCCTGCGCGCCATGATCTCCCACCCCAGCGAGTCCTGCGAGGAGGGCGACGTTGTGGCCTGCATCAAGGCCGAGATGGAGAAGCTCGGCTTTGACGAGGTCAAGGTCGACGGCCTCGGCAACGTGATGGGCTTCATGGGCACGGGCGACAAGATCATCGCCATCGACGGCCACATCGACACCGTGGGCATCGGCAACCGCGACAACTGGGACTTCGACCCGTACGAGGGCTTCGAGGACGACCAGCTCATCGGTGGCCGTGGCGGCTCCGACCAGGAGGGCGGCGTTGCCTCCGCCACCTACGCGGCCAAGATGATGAAGGACATGGACCTCATCCCCGAGGGCTACAAGATCATGGTCGTGGGCACCGTCCAGGAAGAGGACTGCGACGGCATGTGCTGGCAGTACATCTACAACGTCGACGGCATCAAGCCCGAGTTCGTCATCTCCACCGAGCCCACCGACGGCGGCATCTACCGTGGCCACCGCGGCCGCATGGAGATCCGCGTCGACGTGAAGGGCGTCTCCTGCCACGGCTCCGCGCCCGAGCGCGGCGACAACGCCATCTACAAGATGGCCGACATCATCTCCGACGTCCGTGCCCTCAACAACAACGGCTGTGACGAGTCCACCTCCATCAAGGGCCTCGTCAAGATGCTCGACCCCAAGTACAACCCCGAGCACTACGAGGACGCCCGCTTCCTGGGCCGCGGCACCTGCACCGTCTCCCAGATCTTCTACACCAGCCCCTCCCGCTGCGCCGTGGCTGACTCCTGCGCCATCTCCATCGACCGCCGCATGACCGCCGGCGAGACCTACGAGTCCTGCCTCGAGGAGGTCCGCAACCTGCCCGCCGTCAAGAAGTACGGCGACGACGTGAAGGTCTCCATGTACATGTACGACCGTCCCAGCTGGACCGGCGAGGTCTACGAGACCGAGGCATACTTCCCCACGTGGATCAACAAGGAGTCCGCACCCCACGTCAAGGCCCTCGTCGACGCGCACAAGGCCCTCTTCGGCGAGAAGCGCATCGGCTGCGAGAAGTCCATGGACAAGCGTGAGGGCAGGCCTCTGTGCGACAAGTGGACCTTCTCCACGAACTGCGTGTCCATCCAGGGCCGCTACGGCATCCCCTGCGTGGGCTTTGGCCCTGGCGCCGAGTCCCAGGCGCACGCGCCCAACGAGGTCACCTACAAGCAGGACCTCTCCACCTGCGCCGCCCTCTACGTGGCTGCCGTGAACCTCTACGACCCCAGCCAGGCCACCGGTGACGCCACCGAGTTCCGCGCCACCCTCACCGGCAACGACATCAAGTAGTTAACCGCGTCCCGGTCGCGGCGGATCGTCGCGACCGGGGCCCTTGCACGTAGACCCAGCGGTCACCGGGAAGACCCAGCCACGCGTATCAAAGAAAGGGAAACGAGAATGGACGCCACGTTCCAGAACTACCTCGACCAGCTCGAGAAGCTCGACTACTCCAAGATGTACAACAGCGACTTCCTGCACACGTGGGACAAGACCATCGACGAGCTCCGCGCCCTCTACCTGGTCGCCGACGCCCTTCGCAACCTGCGCGAGCGCAACATCTCCACGCGCATCTTCGACTCGGGCCTCGCGGTCTCCAACTTCCGCGACAACTCCACGCGCACGCGCTTCTCGTTTGCCTCCGGCACCAACATGCTGGGCCTGCAGCTCCAGGACCTCGACGAGTCCAAGTCGCAGATCGCCCACGGCGAGACCGTGCGCGAGACCGCCACGATGATCAGCTTCATGGCCGACGTCATCGGCATCCGCGACGACAAGTTCATCGGCGAGGGCGACGCGTACATGAAGGAGGTCTCGGAGTCCGTCGAGCAGTCCTACCGCGACGGCATCCTGGACCACCGTCCCACGCTCGTCTCGCTGCAGTCCGACTCCGACCACCCCACGCAGTCCTCGGCCGACCTGCTCTACCTCATCAACGAGTTTGGCGGTCTTGAGAACCTCAAGGGCAAGAAGGTCGCCGTCACCTGGGCCTACAGCCCCTCCTACGGCAAGCCCCTCTCCTGCCCGCAGTCGCTCATCATGCTGCTCACCCGCTTTGGCATGAACGTCACCCTGGCCCACCCCGAGGGCTACGACCTCATGCCCGAGCTGGTCAAGCAGGCCGGCGTCTACGCCCAGGAGTCCGGTGCCACCTTCACACAGGCCCACTCCATGGAGGAGGCCTTTGAGGGCGCCGACATCGTGGTCCCCAAGAGCTGGGCTCCCTACGCGGCCATGGAGAAGCGCACCAAGCTCTACGCCGCAGGCGACTCCGAGGGCATCGACGCCCTGGAGAAGGAGCTTCTCGCCCAGAACGCCACCCACATGGACTGGCACTGCACGCCCGAGCTCATGGCCAAGACCGCGAACGGCATAGACACCATCTACATGCACCCGCTGCCGGCAGACATCGAGGGCGTCTCCTGCGAGCACGGCGAGGTTGCCAACGAGGTCTTTGACCTCCACCGCGACGGTCTCTACAAGGAGGCCAGCTACAAGCCGTATGCCGTGGCGGCCATGATCTTCCTGCAGAAGGCCAAGGACCCGGTTGCCATGCTCAAGGAGCTCGAGGAGCGCGGCCGCAGCCGCTGGCTCGAGGCCTAAGGTCTGGCTTCGGGGCGACCGGCGCAGGACCCACAAGGGAACGCGCGGGCTGGTCGGGCCGAGCCGCTGGTGCTCGGTTGGCCGGCCCGCGCTTTGTTTTACGCGATTTGGGGAGAACGGAGAGGAACGAATGGGCAAGAGAATCGTCGTCGCACTGGGCGGCAACGCGTTGGGGAAGAACCTGCCAGAGCAGATGGCGGCCGTGAAGCACACCTCCAAGGCAATCGTCGACCTCATCGCCGAGGGCAACGAGGTCATCGTTGCGCACGGCAACGGGCCGCAGGTGGGCATGATCCAGGAGGCCATGACCCAGCTCACGCGCTCCAATCCCGAGAAGTACATCCCCTGCCCGCTCTCGGTCTGCGTGGCCATGAGCCAGGGCTACATTGGCTACGACCTTCAGAACGCCATCCGCGAGGAGCTGGCAAACCGCCAGATCAACCACGGCGTGACCACCGTGCTCACCCAGGTCGAGGTCGACCCCAACGACCCTGCCTTCGAGAACCCCACCAAGCCCATCGGTGCCTTCATGACCAAGGAGGAGGCCGACCGCATGGTGGCCGAGCGCGGCTACACCGTGGTCGAGGACTCCGGCCGAGGATGGCGCCGCGTGGTCGCGAGCCCCAAGCCCCAGTCCATCGTCGAGCTTGACACCATTCGCTCCCTGGTCGAGGCGGACCACGTGGTCATCGCGTGCGGTGGCGGCGGCATTCCCGTCTACCACACCGAGGGCAACCACCTCAAGGGCGCGGCAGCCGTCATCGACAAGGACTTCGCCGCCGCTCGCCTGGCCGAGCAGCTCGGTGCGGACGCCCTTGTCATCCTCACCGCGGTCGAGAAGGTCGCCATCCACTTTGGCAAGCCCGACCAGACCGAGCTCGACGAGCTCACGCCCGAGACGGCACAGCGCTACATCGACGACGGCGAGTTCGCGCCGGGCTCGATGCTCCCCAAGGTCCAGGCTGCGCTCCAGTTTGCGCAATCCGGACCCGGCCGCATGGCGCTCATCACCGAGCTCGACCGAGCGGCCGACGGCATCGCCGGCAAGACTGGTACCATCGTGCGTGGGTAGCATGTAGGTATCGCAACTGCAATGCGCGCGAGGTGAGGGCCATGGAACCACGGATATTCTCGTTCCTTATTGATAAGGATGGCGGGCGCTTCTTTGGCCCGGGTCCCATGGCCCTTCTTGCTGGAGTTCGCGAGACGGGCAGCCTCTCCGCCTCGGCCAAGGCCATGGGGATGAGCTACACCAAGGCCATGCGCATCCTTCACGACGCGGAGCATGCCCTGGGCTGCGCCCTCACCGTTCGCTCCATTGGTGGCGAGAAGGGAGGAAGTTCCAGCCTCACGCCCGAGGGGGAGGACTTTCTCCGCCGCTACGGGGCCTGGCAGCGTGGGGTTGGCTCTGCGGCCAATGCGGGCTTCTCGGCGGCATTTGCCGGCGTTGCCGGAGTGCCTCGCCTGGGTTGCGTGGTCATGGCGAACGGCCAGGCCACGCGCTTTGGGAAGCAGAAGCTCGTCGAGCCCCTGCGCGGTCGCGCCGTGGTGTCGCACACGCTCGACGCCCTGGTGTCGCCTCGCCTTGATGTGGTGGTCTCCACGCGGTGGGAGCGCGTGCGCGCTGCATGCGAGGCAAGGCACGTTGCCTGCGCGGAGCCGGCGGGAGCGCTCCAGAGCGACACGATCCGCGCGGGCGTGGAGGCGCTAGGCGCACGCGCGGGCTACCTCTTTGTCCAGGGTGACCAGCCGCTCCTCTCCGGCGCGAGCGTGGAGGCGCTGCTCGACGAGTTCGCGGCACACCCCGCCTGCGTGGTGCGCCTGGCGTGGCGGGGCAAGGCGGGGAGCCCTGTGGTGTTTCCCGGCTACCTGCGCGAAGCGCTTCTCGACCTTGAGGGAGACGTGGGTGGGGGAGAGATTCTGAGAAGGAATCCCGACCTTGCCTGCACCACGCGGTTGGTCGAGGCGCGCTATCCGGCCGAGCTTGATGACATTGATACCCCATCCGACCTCGAGCGCGTTGCCCAAGAGCTTGTGGCGTTGCGCGAGGCGTCGGAATCCGGTCAGGACATTTGGCCCGCTGCGGGCGCTGAAGACGGCGTCTCGGGCGGGCCTGGCGCTTCTCTGTAAGGGGATGGTTGTTATGGTCGCGCAGGCACGCAAGGTCCTGAGGAACGGCCGGCTGGTGACGCCCGAGGGCGTCTTTCTCGGCGACGTGGTGATCGAGGGCGACAAGATCGCGGGCGTTGTCCCGGGCGGCGTTGACGAGGCGCAGCTCGAGGGCGCGGAGGTCTTCGACGTGGCCGGCTGCTGGGTCTACCCGGGCTTCATTGACGCCCATACCCACATGCAGTGCTGGACGGGCATGGACTGGACGGCAGACAGCTTCGAGACGGGCACGCGCGCGGCCGCCTGCGGTGGCACGACCACCATCGTGGACTACGCCACCCAGGACAGGGGCATGACACTTCACCAGGCGCTCGACGAGTGGCACAAGCGCGCCGACGGCACCTGCACGGCGAACTACGCCTTCCACATGGCCATCGCCGACTGGAACGACCACACGCGCGAGGAGATCGCGGACATGCGCGATGCCGGCGTCACCTCGTTCAAGACCTACTTCGCCTACGATCACCTGCGTCTGGACGACGCCCAGACCATGGAGGTGCTCGAGGCGATAAAGCCGTTCGACGGCATCCTCTGCGTGCATTGCGAGAATGGCACCCTGGTAAACGAGCTGCAGCGCAGGATGCTCGCCAAGGGCATCACGGGTCCCGAGGGCCATGCGCTGAGCCGCCCGGCCGAGTGCGAGGCCGAGGCCATCAGCCGCCTCATGTACCTCTCGGAGCTTACGGGCGCCCGCGTGAACGTGGTGCACTGCTCGACCTGGCTTGGCCTCGAGCAGGTTCGTGCCGCCCGCGAGCGGGGCGTGCGCGTCTCGCTGGAGACCTGCCCGCAGTACCTGCTGCTGGACGACACGCGCTACCTCGAGCAGGGCGAGGACGGCTTTGCCGGCGCCAAGTACGTGATGAGCCCGCCCCTGCGCAAGCCTGAGGACATCGCGTCGCTGCGCGAGGCCGTGGAGGACGGCGAGGTCGACCAGATCTCGACCGACCACTGCTCGTTCAACCTGCACGGCCAGAAGGACCGCGGCCGCGGCGACTTCACCAAGATCCCCAACGGCGGTCCGGGTGTGGAGCACAGGCCGGCCCTCATCATGACCACCTTCGAGGGTCGGCTCGGGCCCATGGACTACCTGCACCTGCTCTCCGAGGGCCAGGCGCGCGTGTTTGGCATGTACCCGCGCAAGGGCGCGCTTGCCGCCGGCTCCGACGCGGACATCTGCGTGTGGGATCCCGCGGCTCGCTGGACCATTAGCGCGGCCAACCAGCACCAGGCCGTCGACTACACCACCTACGAGGGCTTTGAGGCGCACGGGCGCGCAAAGCTCGTCTTTGTGAACGGCACGCTTGCTGTGCGTGACGGCGAGCCCACAGGCGAGAAGCCCGGCCGCTACGTGGCGAGGTAGGGTCACGTTCCGGCGCCGTGGGTCACGCGCCTCTCGTCCCCCGTTTTTCTCATCCATTAGCCGTCCGCGAGAGCGGGCATGAAGCAAAGGAGCGTTACATGAGCAAGACCGCCATCGTCACCGACAAGGCCCCCAAGGCCCTTGGCCCCTACTCTGCGGGCGTCGTGTCCAACGGGTCCATCAACGTGTCCGGCCAGCTGGGCATCGACCCCGCCACCGGCAAGCTTGCCGGCGACGACATCCAGAGCCAGACCCGCCAGAGCCTGACCAACCTGAAGAACATCCTCGAGGCCGCCGGCGCCTCCATGGCCGACGTGGTCGAGACCACCGTCCTTCTCGCCGACATCAACGAGTTTGGTGCCATGAACGAGATCTATGCCGAGTTCTTCGAGGCTCCGTATCCCGCGCGTGCGGCCTTCCAGGTTGCCGCGCTCCCCGGTGGCGGCAAGGTCGAGATCAAGGCCGTCGCGAGGGTCTAAGCGCCGAGGGCCTAAGCGCCGATAAGAGCACGGAGTTCTGAGCAGAGGACGGGCGGTGCTGGCTGATGCCGGCGCTGCCCGCCTTTTGTGCGCAGGGCGGTGCGGTCGCGGATAGTGACGGCAACAATCGCGGAATCCGATAACGAAAGGCGCGGAAAGTGACAACGTTGCTGCTAGAGAGTACTTCTGCGAAGCAGGGCTATTATCAAGATGTTGCGGGGCTCTCACGGCGATGCTCCGCGGCATAGGGTAAGGGAGGCCACTTTGGATGCCATTGCGTTTACGCAGATGCGGCAGGGACACGCGCTCATGGCCGCGTGCTGTGCGCTGTACCTTGCCTGGTGGGCCATCTTCTTCTGGCCCAAGGTGAGCGGGGCCTCTGCGCACGGGGCGCTGAGGACCGTTGGCATCGTGGCCATTCTCGGCGCGGCTGCTTGCGGCTTGCTTGGGGCCACGCGCGTCTGCGGAGGCGCGGCAAGCCTTGCCAGCCACGAGACCGTGGTCGGGTGCCTTGTTGGCGCCGTGGCGCTCTACCTGGTACTTCTCGGCATCACGCAGCGCATGTTCCAGCGCCAGCCCACCACGGAGCTGGTGCTCTTCGTGGCATGGCTTGGCATGGAGGCCTGCTGCGCGCTGGCGCTTGGGGGAGCGGGGCAGCCAGGTGCTGCCGCTCTCGTGGCGGTACTTGCCGTGGCGGGGTTTATCGCGAGCCTGGTGTGCTACGTGCTGTACTACCGGCTCGACCCGCTGCCGTCGTTCGTCGACGGGTGCATTCCGCTGGCACTTATCGGCGTCGCGAGCGTCGTGGTTGGGTGCGCTCTGCCTGCGGCGGTGTAGGGACGAGGCGCCTGGTGTCGCACGCCTTGGGCTGCGTGCGATACACATTCGTGGACGAATCTGTGACGCACGCAGGTCGATACACATTCGGATAACGAATGTGTATCGGTTCGCACGCGTTTGCCGCAAGAATGTGCGCCGAGAAGGGCCGGCTGCTCGTCTCGTAGCTACACCCTCATCAGGTGATGCTCGCGCACGGAGCCGGCAGCGACGGGCGTCTCGTCCCCACAGGCGCGCAGCTCCGAGGCGAACCGTGCCGCAAGGTCAATGCCGTCCTGGTCATCGGCCTGGTTCACCACGATGTCATCCGCGCGCAGAAGGCCAGCCGCGTGCTCGGCCGCCACGAACCGTGCGTACAGCTCGGGCGTGCACTCGTCGCTCGGCGAGCAGCCCACGGCCTCGCACATGAGCTGCGGCCGGTGCACGACCTCGCCCACGCGGCCGCCAAAGCCGGAGGCACCCACCACCTGGATTGTCTGGCTGCTCTCCGAGGGCACCGCCGGCTCGTAAGCGGCATGCGCCTTGAGAGGCAGGCGGCGCGACCCATCCGCCTCCACCAGCACGCGGTCGGCGAGAACGGCAAGCGTCCCAAAGCCCAGCGACGGCGCACAAAGCTTCCCGGCGGCCCCGTCGGCGCCCTCTGCGCGCCTTCCCACGCACACTACGCGCGTGTACCAGAGCGCCTGCTCAACGTCGAGCTCCGTCGCCTCAAGCAGGAGGGGACACCCCTCGGGCGCCAGCATGTGCGTGGACGTGGCGATGATCACCGTGCATCCCAGCTCGCGCGCAAGCTCGTTCACGAGCGTCGACTTGCCGCCACTCCCCACCACTGAGAGAACCCCGCTATCCGTTCGCAGCAAATCCGTAAGATTCATGAGGAACCCTAACAAAAAGTCATATGCTCTTAGAGAGCCGAAAGGAATGTGACAAAGGGAAAAACTCCCTTTGTCTCACAGCATACCGGATGAGAGAGGGGCTGCCCCTTTGTCTCATTGCGGCCCAACGTTATACACTCGTGTGGTTAACGCTCGACGTCGCCCGATGCCAGTCGGAGCGCTCCGCCGGCAGAACAGAACGGAGTCACCATGAAGATCGATGCGCGCAATCTCACCTGCCCCAAGCCCGTCGTCCTCACGCTGGAGGCGCTGCCCAAGCTCGCAGCCGGCGAGTCCCTCGAGGTCGTCGTCAACGACTCCGTTGCCCTTGGAAACCTCACGCGCCTGGCCGCCGAGAAGAACTGCGACCTCACCACCGCGGCTTCCGGTGACGAGACTACCCTCACGCTCACTCCGCGTGATGCCGTGAGCGCGTCCGAGAACGCCGCCTCCGAGGCCCAGGCCTTCTGCGACCTGCCTGCCACCGGCGCCTCCGTGATTGCCGTGGACTCCGACGCCATGGGCCGTGGTGACGAGAAGCTCGGCCACATCCTCATGAAGGGTCTCATCTACGCCCTCGCCCACGGCGACTCGGTCCCCAAGAAGATGATCTTCTTCAACGGCGGTGCGCACCTCACCTGCGAGGGCTCCGAGTCACTCGAGGACATCAAGGAGCTCGAGAGCCGCGGCACGCAGGTCCTCACCTGCGGCACCTGCCTGGACTTCTACGGCATTCGCGAGAAGCTCGCCGTGGGTGGCGTGACCAACCTGTACGAGATCGCCAAGGTCATGGCGGGCGAGCCGGGCGTCACTACGCTGTAGCAAGGCACATCCCATGATCTACCTCAACTGCGCCGCCACCTCCCATCAGCGCCCAGAGTGCGTGATGACTGCCGTCACGGACGCGCTGCGAACCTTTGGCTCGTGCGGCCGGGGTGCCCATGAGTCCGAGCTTGCCGCGGCCCGCTCCATCGCCCTCGCGCGGGAGCGGGTGTCGGCGCTTCTCGGCTTTGGCCACCCCGAGCGGCTGGTCTTTGCCGCCAACGCCACCGAGGCGCTCAACATGGCCATCCTGGGCACGGTGCCCGACGGTGGCCGCGTGGTGGCCACGGACTGGGACCACAACTCCATTCTGCGACCGCTTTACCGCCTGCGGGACGAGAGGGGCGTGACGCTCAGCTTCGCGGCGGCAGACCGCCGCGGCGTGCTCGACGTGGACGCCTTGGTTGACGCCATCGTGCCAGGCACGAGCCTCGTCTGCCTCACGCACGCCTCGAACCTCACGGGCAACGTCCTTGAACGTGAGGGGCTGGCTCGCGTTGTCGCGGCAGCGCACGCGGCAGGGGCGCCGGTCCTTCTCGACTGCGCCCAGACGGCGGGTGCGCGGCCCATCTGCATGGACGACCTGGGCATAGACCTGGTTGCCTTCACAGGCCACAAGGCGCTCATGGGCCCCCAGGGCACGGGCGGCCTGGCCGTGGCGCCTGGCGTGGACGTGCATCCGGTGCTCCGTGGTGGCACGGGCGTGCTCTCCTTCGAGGAGGGCCAGCCCGAGGGCTACCCAGAGCACCTCGAGGCAGGCACGCTCAACGGCCATGGCATCGCGGGCCTCTCGGCTGCGGCGGCGTGGATTGCCGAGAAGGGCCTCGACGCCATTCATGCGCACGACCTGGCGCTCACGAGGCGCTTCGTCGCCGGTGCGCGCCGCGTGGAAGCCACGGTCTATGGCGACTTCCCGGCAACGGAGGAGGGGCTTCTCGCCCCCGGCTTCGACCACGCGCCAGTGGTGAGCGTGAACCTGCCGGGATGGGAATCGTCCGAGGTTGCGGACGCGCTCGGCCACGACTACGACATCGCCGTGCGCGCGGGCGGCCACTGCGCGCCGCGCATGCACCGGGCACTGGGCACGCAGGACACGGGTGCCGTGCGCTTCTCGTTTGGCTGCTTCACTACGGAGCGGGACGTGGACGCTGCCCTCGCCGCCTTGGCCGAGCTTGTCTCGGAGGGGGAGGGCGGCGACGATGCCACGGCATAGGCGCGAGCCACGCGTGGTGGCGTCGTTCGACTCCACGCACGAGGCGCTTGCCTGCGAGGCCGCGTGCAAGGAGGCGGGCGTCGCGGGAAGGATCATTCCGACGCCGGTGAGCATCCGGGCCGATTGCGGGCTTGCCTGGTCCATGCCGCCGGAGGCGCGCGGAGACTTCGAGCGGCTTGCGAATGGCCGCTTTACCTGCGCCGGATTGTATGAACTGGAGCTCTAGGGGCACCTTGCCCTAGACAGAACGGAGGGGGAGACATGCTGGTTGTCGTGAGAGGTGCAGGCGACATCGCCTCGGGAATCGCCGTGCGGTTGCACCGCGCGGGGGCGTCCATCGTGATGCTGGACGTTGCGGTGCCAACCTCGGTTCGCCGCACGGTGTGCTTCTCGGAGGCGGTGCGCCTGGGCGAGGCCGAGGTCGAGGGCATTCGCGCGGTGCGCTGCGAGAGTGCGGCGGAGGCTGCCAAGGTCGCTGCCACCGGGACCATAGCCGTGCTGGTTGACCCCAAGGGAGAAAGCGTCCCCGAGCTGGCGCCCGAGGCCGTGGTCGACGCCATTCTCGCCAAGGAGAACCTGGGGACCACCAAGGACATGGCGCCTGTGGTGATCGGCGTGGGGCCAGGCTTCCACGCCGGCGAGAGCTCCGGCGCGGACTGCCACGCCGCCATCGAGACCAAGCGTGGCCACTACCTGGGACGCGTTATCTACGACGGCTCGCCCATCCCCAACACCGGCGTGCCGGGAAACATTGGCGGCTACACCACCGAGCGCGTGCTGCGCGCCCCGGCAGACGGCCCCTTCGAGCCCATCGCAAAGATTGGCGACCAGGTCAAGAAGGGTGACCCTGTGGCCAAAGTCGCCGGGGAGCCCCTCTACGCGACCATCGACGGTGTGCTGCGCGGCCTTCTGCAGGAGGGTTGCCCGGTCACCAAGGATATGAAGTCCGGCGACATCGACCCGCGTTGCAAGGTGGGGCACTGCTTCAGCGTCTCGGACAAGGCGCGCGCGGTGGGTGGCGGCGTGCTCGAGGCGCTGCTGCACTTCTCACACAGGCTGGAGGGATAGCGATGGCAGAGAACAACGTGGCATCCGCTGGCGGCAACGACGTCAAGCTCACCAAGCTCGCCGAGTGCGCCGGCTGCGGTGCCAAGGTGGGCGCGGGAGAGCTTGCCAAGCTCCTCAAGGACATCAAGGTCCAGCGCGACCCCAACCTCCTAGTGGGCTTCGACAAGTCTGACGACGCGGCGGTCTACCGCGTGACGGATGACGTGGCCATCGTGGAGACGGTCGACTTCTTCCCGCCCATCGCCGACGACCCCTACACCTACGGTGCCATCGCCGCCACCAATGCGCTCTCGGACGTCTATGCCATGGGCGGCGAGCCCAAAGTGGCGCTCAACGTGATGGCCGTGCCCGAGGACATGCCATCCGACGTGGTCCACGAGATTCTTCGTGGCGGCTACGAGAAGGTCTACGAGGCGGGCGCCTCTATCGTGGGCGGCCACAGCATCTACGACGAGGAGCCCAAGTACGGTCTGGCCGTCACCGGCTTCGTGGACCCGCATCGCATGCTCACCAACTCCGGCGCGCGCCCGGGCGACGTGCTTGTGCTCACCAAGGCGCTCGGCGTGGGCGTCATCACCACCGCCGCGAAGGGAGGCCTGGCAGACCCCGCGGACGTTGCGGCGGCAGAGCGCCAGATGATGTGCCTCAATCGCTGGGCGCGTGACGTTATCGTGCGCCACGACGTACACGCAGCGACTGACGTCACGGGCTTTGGCCTCATGGGCCATTCACTCGAGATGGCGCAGGGCGCCGATGCGCGCATTGTCATCGACGCGGGTGCCCCGGCACTTCTCGCTCACGCGCGCGATTGGGCACGCCTTGGCATCCTGCCTGCGGGCATGTATCGCAACCGGCACTTTGCAGAGGCGTCCGTGGACGCGACGGGCGTGCCGCAGGACCTCGCCGACCTCCTCTTCTGCCCCGAGACGTCAGGCGGGCTCCTGGTGGCGGTTGCGGCGGAAGACGCGGACTCCCTGCTGGCAGACCTTCTCGCCGACGGCCGCGTCCCGGACGCCCGTGTGGTGGGCCGTGTGGAGGCCTATGACGGCGGCCCGCGCATCCGGGTGGGCTTCGCTGGGTAGAAGCGTCTTGAAACATCCGACGAGAACCAAACGAACGGCAGGTAGAACCTTATGACAGACTCGCACGAGACCCTGCGCGACATCGCGTTTGTAGGACGCCTCCTGAGGGAGGCCGAGGAGGGCCGCGCATTCGCCCTCGCGAGCATCCTCGCCACGCGTGGCTCCATGCCGCGCGGCGCGAGCGCGCGCATGGCGCTTCTCGCCGACGGGACCTGGCTGGGCACCATCGGCGGTGGCCGCATCGAGCAGCAGATGCAGGAGAGGTGCCAGCGCGTGCTGGCAGGCGAGGAGCCCAACCAGCTGGAGTGGATGACGCACGCCAAGACCGCCATGGCCTGCGGCGGCGACGCCCTGGTGGGCGTGAATCTGTGGGAGCCTGCGTTCGCCAAGAGCCTGCTGGGCGGGCTTCTCGAGCATCTGCGCTCCGACAAGCCCTTCGTGATTACTGAGAACTGGGCGGACCCCGCGTCCGTCACCGTTGGGATTTCCTACCTCGACGAGCTGCCCGTTGGAGACCCGCGCGCCACCACAGAGACGACCCTCTGGGACGAGAAGGCCAAGACCTACGCCGAGCCGGCCGGTCCGGACCCCATCGCCTACATCTTTGGTGGTGGCCACGTTGGGCGCGCCCTCACGCCGGTGCTCGCGAGCGTGGGCTTTCGCGTGGTGGTCTTCGACGATCGGGAGGGCGTTGCAGTCTCGGGCGACTTCCCGGCGGCAGAGCGCGTTGTGCTCGGCGACTTCACGAAGCTCTCCGAGAAGGTGCAGGTGACCTCGCGTGACTACGTGGTGGTGACCTCGCACGGGCACGCCTGGGACATCGACGTTCTCGAGCAGGTTGCGCGCGTGCGCCCGGCCTACGTGGGCTGCATTGGCAGCCGTGGCAAGGCCGCCTTTGCGCGCAAGACCCTGAAGGAGCGCGGCGTTGACCCCGCGTGGGTCGACGAGGGCATCCACCTGCCCATCGGTGACCCCATCCTCGCGGTGACCCCGCCCGAGATCGCCATCTCGATTGCGGCGGAGATGATCCGCTGTCGTGCGGAGCTGCGCCCCGTTTCCGAGAGGCCGCACCAGCACTAGGGGGCAATGAGACAAAGCAATGAGACAAAGGGACAGTCCCTTTGTCTCATAGGCCCCACGGCTACAATAGCTTGCAGCAAATGCCTATGCCTGGGGAGCGACCATGCACATACGTCCAGCAACGCCGACGGACCTTGAGGACGTTCTTGCGGTCTACAGGAGCGCACGCGCGTTCATGCGAGAGGCTGGCAACCCCAACCAATGGGGTGATAGCTTTCCACCGCGCGAGCTGGTGGAGCAGGACATCGCTACGGGCGTCCTGCGCGCCTGTGTGGACGAGTGCGATGACGTTCTCGGCTGCTTTGCGTTCCTCCCTGGCCCGGAGCCCGACTACGCGCGCATCTACGAGGGATCCTGGCCAAATGACGAGCCCTATGACCTGGTGCACCGCTTTGCCGTCCTGCGCCAGGGACAGGGTGTTGGCGGCGCCATGCTCGACTGGGCGTTGAGGAACGGACGCAACCTTCGTGTGGACACGCATCGCGACAACAAGCCCATGCAGGGCCTTCTCGCCAGCAGGGGGTTCTCGTACTGCGGCGTCATCAAGCTTGGCCGCGACGGCGACGAGCGCCTGGCCTACACGCACGTGTGACCAGCGACTGGCAGCGGGGTCGAGTTCCTCTCCTCCGTTCTTTAGCAGTTTTTGAGAAGTTGGCCCAACATTTCCGCAGGTCACGAGAGCAGCCGTTCTCAGATTCCGATGAAGAACGAGGGTGTCTAGGACAGCGATTGGCAGTAGGCAACGGCATCCATGACGCGCTATTTCGCCGGTTAGGAAATTTCCGAACGTTTAGGCCGTCTTAAACGGCGAAATCCCGCGTCATCGCTGGGATGCCGCGAATCCCGAACGTTTAACCCCTCTTAAACGGCGAGATCTCGCGTTATCGCTGGAGTGCCGCGAATCCCGCGGATCCCGCGGATCCCTCGCGTCCCCCATGCGATACTAGGGCTCTGGCATATGGATTGGGAGGTCATCGGCATGCGCGTGATTGAGCGTCTACCCCTTGAGACGGAGCGGCTCTCGCTGCGCCGCTACACGCTTGCGGATGTGCCCGCCATCTACCGTATTAACTCCAGTGAGGAGGTCACGCGGTACCTGCCCTTCGGGCCAATGATGTCCGAGGAAGACGCAAGAAGCCAGCTGGAGCGCTTCTTCCTCCCGGCATATGCGCAGGCAGATGCGGGGCAGACAGGACCCGACGGCCTCCCGCTTGACCTCAAGTTTGCCGCATGCCTCAAGGACACCGAAGAACTTGTGGGCATGGTCTTTGTCGAGACGTCCGACGGCTCGTGCGAGCTGGGCTACACGGTCGACCCACGCTGGTGGGGGAGGGGCATCGCCACCGAGATGTGCCAGACCGTGGTTGATCTTGCTCGCACGCTGGGCCTTGCGCGCCTTACCGCCACGGTTGACGTGCGCAACGTGGCGAGCGAGTGCGTGCTTGCCCATGTGGGAATGAAACCTCGCCGCCCTGCCGAAGGTACCTGGCAGGGCGGCGAGGTAGACGGGTGCCGCATGTGGGAGCTTGAGCTTCTCCCTAGTGGTGGAACAGCCTCAGGCCCGTGAAGCACATGGCTATGCCGTAGCGGTCGGCGACCTCAATTACGTTGTCGTCGCGGATGGAGCCGCCCGGCTCGGCCACATAGGTCACGCCGGAGCGGTGCGCGCGCTCGATGTTGTCGCCAAAGGGGAAGAACGCATCGGAGCCCAGTGTCACGCCCGTCTGCTGTGCCAGCCACTCGCGCTTCTCGTCTGCGTCAAGCACCTCGGGCTTCTCGGCAAAGATGCGCTGCCAGGCACCGTCGGCCAGGACTTCGTCGCGCTCGTCCGAGATGTAGAGGTCGATGGCATTGTCGCGGTCCGGGCGATGGATGCCGTCAACAAAGCGCAGGCCGAGCACCTTGGGATGACGACGCAGCCACCAGGCGTCGGCCTTGCTGCCCGCAAGGCGCGTGCAGTGGATGCGGCTCTGCTGCCCGGCGCCCACACCGATGGCCTGGCCGTCCTTCACGTAGCACACGGAGTTCGACTGAGTGTACTTGAGGGTGATGAGGCTCACGATCATGTCGATCTTGGCGGTCTCGGGGATGTCCTTGTTCTTGGTCACCACGTTGCCGAGAAGGTCGCGGTCGACCCTCGAGAAGTTGTGTCCCTGTTCGAAGGTGACGCCAAAGACGTCCTTATGCTCGACGGCGGGGCAGACGTAGTTGGGGTCGATCTGGACCACGTTGTACCTGCCGTGCTTCTTGGAGCGCAGGATCTCGAGCGCCTCCGGCGTGTAGCCCGGCGCGATGATGCCGTCCGAGACCTCGTGCTTGAGGTAGAGGGCGGTGCGCTCGTCGCAGGTGTCCGAGAGGGCCGCCCAGTCGCCAAAGGAGCTCATGCGGTCTGCGCCGCGCGCACGGATGTAGGCGCAGGCAATGGGTGTGAGCTCACCCTCATCGTCCACGAAGAAGGCCCTCTTGTCCTCCTCGGAAAGAGGCGTTCCCACCGCGGCGCCGGCAGGTGAGACGTGCTTGAATGACGCTGCCGCAGGCATGCCGGTTGCCTCGCGAAGCTCGCGCACGAGCTGCCAGGAGTTGAGCGCGTCGAGGAAGTTGATGTAGCCCGGCGTGCCGGAGAGCACCGCCACAGGCAGCTCGGAGCCATCCGCCATGAAGATGCGTGCGGGCTTCTGGTTGGGATTGCAGCCGTACTTGAGTTCAAGCGAGTTCATACGTTTCCTTTCCTGTGTTGTGCCTTTGCCTCTTTGCCTGCGGACTCAAACAACGCTTCGCGAACTCGCCGCAGGCAAAGAGGCAAAGGCTAGCGGAGAAGAACGACAAGACTTGACGTAGTACGGCTGCAAGACCATCAGCCGTGACACGCAAGCAAACCTAAAAGAGCTGCAAGCAAAACAGGGGGTGGAGGCGACGAGGGCCGGCGGGCGCGTGGCCTGTCTTCCCCGCGGCGAGTTCGCGGAGCGTTGTTTGAGTCCGCGGGGAAGACAGGCCACGCCAACCCACCGCCGGCCCTAGTCGCCGAGGTTCTTGTTGAAGATGCGCACCTCGCCCTTCACGTTGGTGTAGAGCGAGACCTTGTTCTCGGGGTTCAACGCCTCCCAGACCTCCTCGGGGCTACCCATGCCAACATGGATGGGCTCACCGGCAAAGCTGGGAAGCGGGTTGCCGTCTCCCTGGTAGGTGCTGATGAAGTAGCCGCACCCACCATCCGCGCCCTCGTATGAGAAGAACTCGCGGGTGCAGCGCCCGTCTCGCGCGCGCTTGAGGATGGAGAGGTCGAACGAGCCGTCCGGGTGCAGTATCGAGCTGATGCGCGGAGTGTAGTTGGGGGCGTCTGGCTCATACTCGCGGGCCATGCAGCCGGCGAAAAAGTCGCCCTTCTCGACGATGGTGTCGGTCTGATCGCCGTTGGTGACCACCAGGTCGTCGCCCATGGTGCGTACGGGGTGATAGATGATGAGGCTTGGGTCCTCGAGAAGCGCGGGGTCATGCGCCTCGGTGCGGATGCCGTCTTCGGTCTTCACGAACACGCGGTTGCGGCTGTTGGAGCTGCGTCCCATGATCCAGTAGTAGACGCAGCGGCTGCCAACCACGATGCCGCGTCCGGGGTAGGGGTTATCGCGCAGCAGCTCGAGCAGATCCTCCATGGGTCCTCTCTTCTCTCGTGCGCACGCGAGCGGGCCCGGCCCAAAAAAGACAGCAGCGGGCAAGCACCCACTCAGGTGCGCTTGCCCAGACGGTCGGCGGGTTGTGATCACGCTGCTTCCCCGTGGTGTCCCACGATTATCCGTCAGTAACAGCGCGTTTCCTGTGGCTTCACTGTATCACGCCGAGAGGTGTGCGAGGCCTTGACATCAAGAATGCGCTGGGTTGCCATGACGCAAGCGTGTGGCGATTGCCGATTGTCTCGTCTCGTAATGGGGTAAGATATCTAATGAGATATCTTATCGATTGGAGGTTGCGCCATGCCAGCTGTTGAGGAGCGCGAGGCAAAGCTCTGCGCGTGGGGCGCATCCAAGGCGGTGCGCATTCCCAAGGCGGTTTGTGACTCGCTACGACTTGCCGTAGGGTCCAATCTCAGCATTAGTTACGGGACAGACGAGAACGGCCCCTTCATCTTGCTTCGCCCCGTCGAGGAGAGCCATAGGTGCTATTGCGACGCTCCGTACGTATCGATCGACTCTCTCTTTAGGGGGCACGAGGATGCTTCCCAACCCACCGAGGTGGATTGGGGCGAGGACGTTGGTGGGGAGGTCGTGGAGTGACTCATCTCGAACAGGGTGACATCGTCGAGGTTGACTTTAGTCCGGCCTATGGTCACGAGCCAGCTAAGCGGCGGCCGGCTGTCGTCGTGAGTGGATACGGCTTCAACAGCCGCTCCAGCATGACTGCGATTGTGCCTATTACCACGACAGACAACGGATACCCCCTGCATATCGAGATGGGGAAGAGCCCGGTGAGGGGCTATGCCTGCGTGGAGCAGCTTCGCTGTCTTGACCTCTCTGCTCGCGGATACCGGCTCGTCGGCGTGGCAAGTCACGACGCTATGCTCGGCATCATGTCTGCCATTAGAGGAATGCTCGAGCTGAGATAGCCCCCAGTCCCTCTCGACTCCTCCATCTGTGGTTTAGCTGCAAGTACGGCCATGCGGTGCAACTCTTGGCTGGCTTTGCGCAAGCTGTTTCAGTTACGCCTGTGCCGCCCGAGGCGGCAGATACCAAGGGGGATTGCTTTGGCTGCTCGACCAACCGACAAGAACGACCGTGCGACCATACGTCGCACGCTGCACTATTTCTGGGGAGTCACGCGACAGAAGATGGGTGCCTTTGTGCTCTCCATCGTGAGCTCCGTGGGCTATATTGCCCTTCTCACCTTTGCGAACACCTACGTGATGGGCCTCATCGTTGACCGCGTGCAGGCATCGCCCGTCTCGGCAGACCAGGTGCTTCCCGTGTTTGGACCCTACGTGCTTGCCCTTCTCGTGGTTAACGCCGTTGGCCAGACGCTCTCAAAGCTCCAGGACTACTCGGTCTACAAGCTGGAGATCAACGGTGACTACCAGCTCTCGCGACTGTGCTTCGACACGCTCTCAAACCAGTCGATGACATTCCACAACAGCCGCTTTGGCGGCAGCCTGGTGAGCCAGACCTCGCGCTTTGTCTCGGGCTACTCCGGCCTCATAGATGTGGTGACGTACTCGCTGTGGCCGACGCTTGCCTCCATTGCGCTCACGGTGGGCATTCTCGCCCCCATTGCACCGCTCTTCGTGGCCATCCTCGTTGCAATGCTCGTGCTCTACGTGGTCATCGCCTATGGCATGTACCGACGCATCCTTCCCCTCTCGGCGGAAGCGTCGCGTGCGCAGAACAAGCTCTCGGGCGTTCTCTCCGACGCCGTCACCAACATACTCGCCGTCAAGACCTATGGTCGCGAGGACTACGAGCGTGGGCTCTTCACCACGGCTGACCGCGAGGCGATGGCAGCCGAGAACACCAACATGCGCGCCACCATGAGGCGAGGCTTCACCACCTCGGCGCTCATCACCATCATCATGTTCGTGGTCTCGATCTTCGTGGTGGGCGGCAACGCGTGGTTTGGCATAAGCGCCGGTACGCTCGTCATGATGTTTACCTACACGTACAACCTCACGATGCGCTTCAACTACTTCAACTCCATGATGCAGCGCATCAACCGGGCGTTTGGTGATGCTGCCGAGATGACGCGCGTGTTGGACGAGCCTACGCTCGTGGCGGACGACGCGGACGCAAAGCCGCTTGAGGTCACCGACGGTCGAATCGACTTCGAGAACCTGCGCTTCCGCTATCCCGATGCGCCGAAGGACGACTACGTCTTCGAGGACCTTAATCTCCACATCCTCGCAGGCCAGCGCGTTGGTCTGGTGGGTCGCTCCGGTTCGGGCAAGACCACCCTCACCAAGCTGCTCCTACGCCTGGACGACGTCCAAGAGGGTCGCGTGCTGGTGGACGGGCAGGACGTGAGCCATTGCTCCCAGCAGAGCCTTCGCCGACAGGTTGCCTACGTTCCCCAGGAGGCCCTGCTCTTCCATCGTTCCATTCGCGAGAACATAGCCTACGGCAAGCCGGATGCCACAGACGAGGAGATTCGCCGTGCTGCCGAGGAGGCAAACGCGCTCGAGTTCATAGAGCGGCTGCCGGACGGTTTTGACACCATGGTGGGCGAGAGGGGCGTCAAGCTCTCGGGCGGACAGCGCCAGCGCGTGGCCATTGCCCGCGCAATCCTGGTCGACGCGCCCATCCTGGTGCTGGACGAGGCAACCTCCGCGCTTGACTCCGAGTCTGAGGCGCTTGTGCAGGGTGCGCTCGAGAACCTCATGCGTGGCCGTACCTCCATCGTGGTCGCGCACCGCCTCTCAACGGTTGCTTCTCTCGACCGCATCGTGGTTCTGGCCGATGGCGAGGTCGTGGAGGATGGCACCCACCACGAGCTTGTGGAGCGCGGAGGAGAGTACGCGAGCCTGTGGAACCGCCAGACCGGCGGGTTCTTGGAGTAGGGAAGGCCTTCTCCGTAATGAGCGCCCCGGCTTCGCGACCTGCGCTGCGAAGCCGGGGCGTTTTGCTCTTCCTTCACCCTATATGCGATAACTGATGAAAAATGTAATCCATGACATTTTTAGCTGTAAAAAAATGTAATCCATGACATTTTTAGCAATTTAAGTGCTAACCTTCTATCAAGGGACCAAGATGGGAGGATGGATATGAGGCGTAATGCGATGGGCTCCCTCATGGAATGGAAATCTCGCAGTTCTCGAAAACCGCTTCTGGTCTATGGGACCCGTCAGGTTGGCAAGAGTTACCTCATCAAGGAGTTTGCGAAGAAGGCGTTTGATGACTACGTTTTTCTTGACCTCGAACGGCAGGCCGCCGCACGCGCGGCTTTTGATGGGGACTTGGAACCAAATCGGGTGATTTCTAACATCGAGCAGGTCGCCAACCACAGCATCGATCCGCATCGGACCCTGATCTTTCTCGACGAGATTCAGGCAGCGCCGCGCGCGCTTGCATCGTTGAAGTACTTCTGTGAGGAACTACCGGACTGCTGCGTAATTTCCGCAGGAAGTCTGCTGGGAGTTGCTGTAAATCGCATCGGCTTCTCGGCACCCGTGGGTAAGGTGGAGACGCTCACGCTTCTGCCTATGACCTTTGATGAGTGGCTTGAGGCCACAGGGCACGGGCAGATGGTCGCGGGCATCTCGGAAGCGTATGCGCAGAAGGTTGCGTACCCCCTTCACGAACAGGCACTCGATCTCTACAGGGCATACGTGCTGACCGGTGGGATGCCCGAGGCGGTTGCCTCATATGCAAAGCATGGGGACTTCGCGGATGTGTCTCGTATCCAGCGCAACATACTCGACCTCTATGTTGCGGACATGGCAAAGTATGCCGAACCAGTCGAGACGGCTCGTATTCGTGAGGCATGGACAAGCGTTCCCGCGCAGCTTGCGAAGGAGAATCACAAGTTCCAGTACAAGGTTGTGCGGTCTGGCGGGAGGTCGAGCCAGTATGCCGCAGCGCTTGATTGGCTCGAGACCGCCGGGCTTGTGAACCGTTGCGTTCGCATCTCGTCAGGCCAGATTCCCCTGAAGATGCAGGAGGACCGGTCATCGTTCAAAATATATCTTGCTGATACGGGGCTTCTCTCCGCCATGATGGAGGTTTCGCCAGCGGTGATGTTTGACGAGGCGGCACGGAAGCTACTCGATGCTGGCGCACTTACCGAGAACTATGTGGCGCAGAACCTCGTTGCGAGTGGGTTTACTCCTCGCTACTGGACAAGCGGGAGAACCGCTGAGGTCGATTTTGTCATCGAGGATGGTGGCGCACGGGCCATTCCCGTAGAGGTTAAGTCCTCTGGCAACGTCCGCTCGCGCAGCCTCTCGGTCTATCGCGAGAAATACAAGCCAGCCTGTTCGCTGCGCTTGTCAACTCGAAATTTTGGAATGACCGACGGCGTAGAGAGCATCCCGCTCTACGCCGCGTTCTGCCTCAAGAAGGATGGGCTTGCGTAACGCAAACCCATCCGAGCATGGCTAAGCCCACGCGTGCTGGGCGAACTGGGGGTCGTCCTGCCAGATGGTGACTGTGCCCGATGCAAGCGTTGCAGGGACGTCGATGAGCCGTTGGTTGGACGAGCCGCGAAAGCGCAGCGTGATGTCGTGCAGCTCCTGCACAAAGGGGCCGTCTACCAGGACGTTCAGGCAGGCGAGAATACGGTCCATGTCAGGTGAGGCATGGTCGCCGTTGCCGGTGAGCTGCTCCCAGGTGCGTCCGGAGTACATCCAGATGTTCTTCTCGGGGTAGGCCGCCCGCACGTGCTCGAGGAAGGGCGCCAGGGCCGTGGCGTTCTCTGGCTCCGTGGGCTCGCCGCCCAGAACGGAGAGCCCGTCGACGTAGGGCGCGGCAAGTGACGAAAGTATTTCTTCTTCGGTCTGCTGCGTGAATGGCTTGCCCGCTGAGAAGCTCCAGGCCTCCTCGTTGAAGCAGTTCTTGCAGTGCAGGCGGCATCCGGAGACAAAGAGCGAGGTCCTCACCCCAATGCCGTTGGCGATATCGCAGTACTTGATGGTTGCGTAGTTCATCGGGAGGCCCCTTTTATAGGAAGGTGCTAGTGGGTTGAGCGCTGTGGAACAAGGCCACGTATACGCACTGTATCGGTTGAACGCTCATAGGTGTAAACGACATAGAATGGCGCAACATTGCACCTGCGTACTTCTCCTCCATATCTGCTAGTAAGGTATTCCGAGGAGACGAGCGTGCCGCTTTCTGGAAAGGTCTCAATCATCGAGAGAACCGATTCGAGATGTTTTCGAACGCGAGGAGAGTAGATAGTTTCGACGTCATCGAGAAACGAGAGGGCGTAGAGCATCTTAGCCATTGGCCGCCAGCCTCTCGTCGAGCGCGCTGAAGAAAGCATCGGTCCCCTCGATGTATGCCCCCTGCTCAAAGCAGTCATCCGAGGCCTTGATGCACGCACGCATGCGCTCGGTGAGCGCCGCCTCTTCGGCGGCCTTGTTGATCTGCTGGTCGAAGAGCTCTTCGCTCATGAAGACAAAGGCGGCGTTGCCGTTCTCCGTGATGTGGACCACGTCCTTGCGGGCGATGTCCTTGATTTCGCGCTGACGCGTCTTGAGGGCTGCGGACGAGAAGATGGCAGTCATGGAAGCTCCTTAGTAGACGCAATTAGATACCTAATATCGTACCAAATCACGTACCAGATTCGTACTATCACCATAAGCCGTAGGGGCTGCCTTCTTTGCATGGTCCCATGACGCTCTGGAGGGGCAATTTGTCTTTTGCCCTTTAGCCGCCAAGCGCGTGCTGTGGCTGAAAGATGCCTCGCCCCTTTGTCCCGGCGCAGTTCCACAGCGCGTAGCGCGCGAGGATGTTTGAGCGCAGGGCAAAGGGGCGAGGCCTTCAGAGCTTACAGGTGCAGCACGCGATCCTTGATTTCTTCCGTACGTCCCTGGTTCCAGAACTGCGTGCCAATGTAGCCGCAGGTGCGACGGGCAACGTTGAGCTTGGACTGGTCGCGGTTGCCGCAGTGCGGGCACTCCCAGACCAGCTTGCCGTCGTCCTCCACGATCTTGATCTCGCCGTCGTAGCCACACACCTGGCAGTAGTCAGACTTGGTGTTGAGCTCGGCGTACATGATGTTGTCGTAGATGAACTGCATGACGCGGATGACGGCCTCGAGGTTGTCCTGCATGTTGGGGACCTCGACGTAGGAGATGGCGCCGCCGGGGGAGAGACGCTGGAACTCGCTCTCGAACTTGAGCTTGGTGAAGGCGTCGATCTTCTCGCGCACGTTCACGTGGTAGGAGTTCGTGATGTAGCCATGGTCGGTGATGCCCTTGACCACCCCGAAGCGCTTCTGCAGGCACTTGGCGAACTTGTACGTGGTGGACTCGAGCGGCGTGCCGTAGAGCGAGTAGTCGATGTTCTCGGCGGCCTTCCACTCGGCGCACTTGTCGTTCATGTGCTGCATGACGGAGAGCGCGAAGGGCTTGGCCTCCTCGTCGGTGTGGCTCTTGCCGGTCATGTACTTCACGCACTCGTAGAGGCCCGCGTAGCCCAGCGAGATGGTAGAGTAGCCGCCATAGAGGAGCTTGTCGATCTTCTCGCCCTTGTCGAGACGGGCCAGCGCGCCATACTGCCAGAGGATGGGTGCGGCGTCGGAGAGGGTGCCGCAGAGGCGGTCGTGACGGCAGCGCAGGGCGCGGTGGCAGAGCTCGAGGCGCTCGTCGAAGATCTTCCAGAACTTGTCCATGTCGCCATCGGAGGAGAGGGCAACGTCAGGCAGGTTGATGGTCACGACGCCCTGGTTGAAGCGGCCGTAGTACTTGGGCTTGCCCGGCTCGTAGTTCTTGGCCTTGGCCACGTTGTCATAGCCGTTGCCCGAGCGGTCAGGCGTGAGGAACGAGCGGCAGCCCATGCAGGTGTACACGTCGCCGTGGCCCTCGGTCTCGCCCTTGGAGAGCTTGTACTCGCGCATCTTCTTCTCGGAGATGTAGTCGGGCACCATGCGCTTGGCGGTGCACTTGGCAGCCATCTTGGTGAGGTAGAAGTACGGGTCGCCCTCGTGGATGTTGTCCTCCTCGAGCACGTAGATGAGCTTGGGGAAGGCGGGGGTGATCCAGACGCCCTTCTCGTTCTTGACGCCCTGGTAGCGCTGCTTGAGCATCTCCTCGATGATGAGGGCGAGGTCGTGCTTCTCCTGTGCGCTGCGGGCCTCGTTGAGGTACATGAAGACGGTGATGAACGGCGCCTGGCCGTTGGTGGTCATGAGGGTGACAACCTGGTACTGGATGGTCTGCACGCCGCGTGCGACCTCGTCGTGCAGGCGCTTCTCGACCATCTCGTCGATCTGCTCGGGCGAGGCCTTGTAGCCGATGGTCTCCATCTCGGCATAGACCGAGCGGCGGATCTTCTTGCGGGAGACGTCGACAAAGGGCGCGAGGTGCGTGAGCGAGATGGACTGGCCGCCGTACTGGCAGGAGGCCACCTGGGCGATGATCTGCGTGGCGATGTTGCAGGCGGTTGAGAAGCTGTGCGGACGCTCGATGAGCGTGCCCGAGATCACGGTGCCGTTCTGCAGCATGTCGTCGAGGTTGATGAGGTCGCAGTTGTGCATGTGCTGCGCGTAGTAGTCCGCGTCGTGGAAGTGAATGATGCCCTGCTCGTGCGCCTGGACGACCTCGGCGGGGAGAAGATCGCGCATGGTGAGGTCCTTGGAGACCTCGCCGGCCATGTAGTCGCGCTGGACCGAGACGACGGTCGGGTTCTTGTTGGAGTTCTCCTGCTTGACCTCCTCGTTGTTGCACTCGATGAGGGCGAGGATCTTGTCGTCCGTCGTGTTCTTCTGGCGCTTCTGGTTCTGGACGTAGCGGTAGATGATGTACTTGCGGGCTACCTCAAAGTGGTCGAGGGCCATGAGCTGGTCCTCGACGAGGTCCTGGACCTCCTCGACGGTGACCGTGTGGCCGGACTCCATGCACTCGTCGGTCACGTTGAGCGAGGCGAAGCGTATCTCGCGCTCGGTGAGGCGCTCGTCCTCGGGCACCTCCATGTTGGCCTTGCGGATGGCGTTCTCGATCTTGGCGACGTCGAACGTGACCTCCGAGCCGTTGCGCTTGATGATCTTCATGTGCTCACTCCCTCGTTGCACAATGCCCGACAGGCGTTCAAAAAGATGCGCTTGCAGGCAATGCGTTTGGTGTGTTCCCCTTGGCGCCGCGCCGCTGCCGCGTTGCGACGCTGTCTACTATGCCACAACATCTTGTGCCCATACGGCGAGAGAAATACCCGATATTGGATTCAGGAATGACACATTGCGTTGGAACATTGCAGAGTCATTGCAGGTGAGGAAAGAGCGGTAGTTCAAACATTTTCTATAACGCAGCCATTTATCGATTCAATTTTCGGTAAACGGTGGGGGTGTTTGCACGTCCTGTGATGGCGCGGCAAGGTGGCGTCGTGTCAGTCCCAATGGCGAGCAATGTAACAATCGGGCTCGTCATTGCCCGCGAGAGCGCTACGGCGCCTCCTGGTGGTCTACAGTCCTTGCGTACATCACGCCTGCATCCGGGAAGGGGTGCGTATGCAGTTCTCAAGGAGACTTGACCTGTTTGGCGACGAGGTCTTTGCCGCCCTCAACGCCAAGCGTCGCGAACTCGAGGCGCAGGGCCGCGAGGTGTTCGACCTCTCGGTTGGCACGCCGGACTTCGAGCCGCCACATCACATCGTCGAGGCGCTGAGGAAGAGCACCGAGGACCCGGCGAACTGGAAGTACGCACTGCACGACAAGGACGAGCTGCTCCAGGCCGTATGCGACTACTACCGCACGCGCTTTGGCGTCGAGGGCATCACGCCCTCCATGGTCATGAGCTGCCGCGGGACCCAGGAGGGCATGGGGCACGTATGCGCCGCGCTTGCGGACCCTGGCGATGTGGCCCTCATCCCAGACCCCTGCTATCCGGTGTTTGCCACGGGAACGCTTCTTGCGGGCGCAAAGCCCTGGTACTACCCGCTCACGGCGGAGCACGACTTTCTCCCGTGGGTGGAGGGCATTCCTGAGGACGTTGCCGATGCAGCTCGCTACATGGTGGTCTCGCTTCCTGCTAACCCCGTTGGCTCCGTGGGCACGCCTGAGGTCTACGAGCAGATCATCGCCTTCGCGAAGGCACATGACATCGTGGTCATCCACGATAACGCCTACTCCGACATCATCTTCGACGGCCCTGCCGGCGGAAGCTTCCTCGACTATCCTGGTGCCCTCGACGTGGGCGTGGAGTTCCTCTCGCTCTCGAAGTCCTTCAATGTGACCGGAGCGCGCCTGTCGTTCCTGGTTGGCCGCGAGGACATCGTGGCCGCCACCCGCAAGCTGCGCAGCCAGGTGGACTTTGGCATGTTCTTGCCCGAGCAGGACGCTGCCATCGCCGCGCTCACTGGCCCTCGCGACTCCGTCGAGCGCCAGCGCCTGCTCTACCAGGAGCGAAGGGACGCGCTCTGCGACGGTCTCGAGGCCGTGGGATGGGAGCGTCCCAACGCGCACGGCTCGATGTTCGTGTGGGCGCGCATTCCGCACGGCCGCATGGACTCGCAGGCGTTCGCGCTCGAGCTTATGGAGAAGGCAGGCGTCATCGTGACACCGGGCGCGAGCTTTGGCCCCTCGGGCGAGGGCTACGTACGCTTCGCCCTGGTCATGCCTCCAGAGCGCCTGCGCGAGGCGTGCAAGAGGATTGGCGAGTCTGGTATCTAGCGACACCGGTCGCGCAGTGGGGTGCGCGCTGTGTGCGTTATCTCTGCCGGGGAAAGGCCTCGGCGGCAGTCCGTCGGGCGCGCCCGGCATGGGGGTGGGAACATGAACTCCAAGAACTACCAGGACCTGGTACGCTCCTCTCGCTCGTATCGACGGTTCGCCGAGGAGGAGCCGCTCTGCTACGGTGACCTTGCCGCGCTGGTGAACGCTGCGCGCTACGCCCCGTCGGGCAACAACATGCAGGTCTTGCGCTTCCACATCGTCGTTGACCCTGCGGAGCGCTCGGCGGTCTTCTCGCGCCTGCATTGGGCGGCGCTGCTGCGCGACTGGCGCGGACCCGCCGCGGGCGAGAGGCCCACGGGCTACATTGCCGTGTGCGTGCCAAAGGCGCTTGCGACCAATCCCGTCCGCCTCATCGACACGGGCATTGCGGCGCAGACCACGGCGCTTGCGGCGGCGTCCCGCGGGCTTGGATGCTGCATGCTCAAGAGCTTTGATCCCGACGTGAACGACGTCATGGGTGTCTCAGCTGAGGGCTACGCCACGTCGCTGATCCTGGCGGTAGGCGTTCGTGGGGAGCGTGTGGTCCTGGAGACGAGCGAGAGTGAGCATGGCCTTGCGTACTGGCGCGACGCCGAGGGTACGCACCACGTGCCCAAGCTCGCGCTGGAAGACCTTCTCATCTAAGCCAAGGACCTCGGGGTTCCGCGCGGGTCTCCTCCGGGGGTCTCCTCCATGCAGGAATGCGCCTTTCGGCGAGAAAACGACGCCGGACGGCCCGCCTCGTACGGAATCCCGTCCAAAGCCCTCGTTCCGGCGCCGTTTCTTCTCCGGAGGGGCGTTCTCGTACGTGATTGCTTCGACAACGGGCCTCCGGCGTCATTTCTTCTCCGAAGGACGAATGCCCGCAGGAGGGGCGAAGGGAATCCCAGCTCCGGCGTCATTTCGACGCCAGAGGGCCCGTCTCGTACGGAATCCCGTCCGAAACCCTCGTTCCGGCGCCGTTTTCTCGCCGGAGGGCGAGTTTTCGCAGCGATGACGTACGAAAGGGTCTCTCGTGCGCCGTTTCCTCGCCGGAGGGGCCGTTTTCGCAGCAGCTGCGTACGAAAGACCTGTTCCGGCGTCAATTTCACGCCAGAAGGCATGTCTTAGCAGGTAAAGAGCACAAAAGTAGCCCTCCGGCGCCGAAAAGACGCCGGAGGGCGTATGTGCTACTTCTCGTCCCTGCGCTTGTCCAACGAGTCAAGGCCGATAAGGGCCGCGCCGATGGCGCCGCAGAGCTGCGAGTCCTCGTGCGTGGCGACCGGCGCCTTGAGCACCTCGGAGAGCGCACGCACGACGCCCTCGTTCTGGGCGACGCCTCCGGTCATGAGGTAGGGCGGCTCGGCTCCCACGCGGCTCGCAAGCGTCGCGGTCTTCTTTGCCACCGAGACGTCGAGCCCATGGATGACGTCGGGGGTGGGGGTGTTCGCAGCGACGAGCGAGACGACCTCGCTCTCGGCGAACACGGTGCACATGCTCGTGATGCGCACGTCGTGGCGCCACTCGAGCCCCCGGCGGCAGAACTCGTCGAGGTCCATCTCGAGCACGCGTGCCATGGCCTCCATGAAGCGGCCGGTACCCGCCGCGCACTTGTCGTTCATCACGAAGCCGGCGACGCTGCCGTTGGCGTTGAGGTGGATGACCTTGGAGTCCTGCCCGCCGATGTCGATGACCGAGCGGGCGTCCGGCGCAAGGTAGTGGGCGCCACGGGCGTGGCAGGTGATCTCGGTGACCGAGGAGTCCATGCCCTCGATGTTGTCGCGGCCATAGCCGGTCGAGACGCGCAGGGCCACGTCGCTTGCCGCGACGCCCGCACGTGAGAGCGCCTCGTCCATCGCACGTGTGACGGCGTCGGCGGCACGCGCGCCGGTGGGGACGATGGCCGTGGCCACGATGCTGCGATTGCCGTCCATGATCACGACGTCGGTCGACGTGGAGCCGGAGTCCACGCCCATCACGTAGGTTGCTCCCGCCGCCGCAACGGGGGCGTCGGCTGCCGCCGAGGCTGCCGACGCGCGTTGCGACCCGCTGCTGCGGGCGCGCAGGGTCTCGCCAAACGCCTCGAGCCTCGTGCGAAGCTGCCCTTCGCTCTGGGAGGTGCCGTCCGTCTCGATTTTTACCATGGGAACCTCGTCCTTCTCCGCAAGCGCTCCGTACTCGAAGCCGTAGTAGTCGCAGAACTTCATGGTGTGGTAGACCACGCCGCGCTGGCCCTTCTCGCCCACAAGATCCTCCCGCTCGGCGATGTCGTCCATGCGCATGCAGGGGATTTGGCCGAGAAGCGCCGGCGCATACCAGTCCAGGAAGGCGTCGAGGAGGTCGGCAGCAGGAGTCGTGGCCCTCTCGCCCTCGCAGCACGATCCGCACGCCGGCCCCGACGCCACCCGCGCAAGCTGGGGTGGGGGAGAGACGCGGAGGTGCCTGCTCGTGCAGGTGGCGTTCTCCACCGGCATGCCCACGCCCTTCTCCACCTCGGCGACAAGTGATACCGAGGCGTGTGCGCCCAGGAGCGTAACACGCTCGTCGGCGCGGCCCACGCCCGTACCGCACGCGGCGCAGGCGGCACCCACGTCGAACTGGGTGCCGGTGTAGGCGGCGTAGGCGTCTGCAAGGGCCCGCAGGCGGCTGCGAAAGAGCTTGACCTCGGCCGGTCTCCGCCGGTGCGGCAGGTCGAGCAGGTACAGGAAGTCCATGCGGCCGGAGGCCTGCAGCACGTCGTAGACGCGGCGCACCACGTCGCAGCAGGTGACCAGCACCGCCTCGTGGACGTCTGCCGACATCATGCGCTCGATGAGGCCCTTCCCGTAGCCGCAGAGGTTGGGGTGGGCCAGTGCGTCCGCATATGCAAAGGACGCGACGTCCGCCTCGGCAAGGCGCGGCGTGGCCCCAAAGCCTGCCAGCAGCTCTGTGGGGGTGTACTTGCAGGCGTAATATACCCTTCGCTGTTCGCGCTGTTCAGATGGCATGGTTTCCAATCCTGATACGTTTCCTGTACAGATGCGGTGCGGAGGCAGCGCCCTTTCCTGGCCTACCCGCGCTTGGCTTCCTGCTTGCGCTTCTCGACCATCTCGAGGAAGGCCGAGAACCTCGTGGACATCTGGCCCTCCATGCAGTTCGTGCGGTCACAGGCGTCACCGTCGAGCACCAGCACGGGCCAGCCTGCCCCCTCGAGTTGCCGGCGGATGAGCTGCGCGGCGCCTGCGGTCTGCTTGCATCCCCAATGGCAGAAGAGCACCACGGCGTCCGCGCCGGTCTCGCGGGCGAGGCGCTCTATGCAATCCGCCCGGCGCGTCGCCGGCCCATTGAAGCAGCTGCGCACCAGGCGCTCCGCCATGAACTCGTAGGGACTCGTCGCGTCGAACCAGGGTTCCCTGTCGGGCACGTGCTCGAACATCATGTCGGACGCCACGATCTGGGCGGTCTGGCTCGTGTTAACAAGCTCGCCCAGAGACTCCAGGAAGTATGGCGAGACGTGCGCCCACACCAGGTTCACGCCCTCGTACGGTGCAGCAGCGAGGAAGTCGCGCTGCATCTCCTCCGCGAGTCTCTCGCACTCGGGAAGACCCAGCGAGAGGTGGAGGTCGAGCATCTCCATCATGTCGATGGTCATGGTGTTGGCGAGGTAGCGTCCGCGGCGCGTGGGAAGCGTGGCCGCGAGCGTTTGCATGGTGCGCTCGGAGCATGCGCACGCTTCTCGCAGGCGATCCTCGTCGAGCTTGCGCGAGAACGCTGCCTCGGCGACCTTGCCCATCTCGCGGAGCTCGTCCGCGACGTAGAGCGCCGAGTCGCGCGAGACGTCGTAGGGAACGTCGACGTAGACGTGGGGAACGTCCCAGAAGCGGCCAAGCGTCTTGAAGGTGAGGTTGTTGGCGTCGCAGGCAACCGAGCAACTCGCGAGCATGCGGGGCTTGCCCAGCACGCCCGAGGTTGCCATGCCCATGAGGATGCGATGGTAGGAGCAGTACGTCTCCGGAATCCCGCGCCCCTCTGCCGCGGCGATGAAGCCGCCCTCGGCCTGCGCGCCGCTCGCGAAGGAGGCCACCGCCTCCGCCGTCACGGGGCGGGCTCCCAGCGCATGGAAGATCTCGTTGGGGGTGAAGATGCTCGTGACCACGGCGTTGTCGAAGTTTGCGAGCGCCCCTACCACCGAGTCCATGAAGAGCTGGTAGCCATGGTTGCCCGAGGGGAGGAGGTTCCCGTAGGGTGCCAGGTGGACCTTGCCGCGCATGGCCTGGAAGCCGAGAAGAAGCCAGTTGCGCACGAAGTCCGGGCGCGTCGAGAGGTTCTTCTCGGCAACGCCTCCGTACCAGCCGATGAGGCGCTCGCCTGCGGAGGGGTTTCCCACGCTAGTCCTCCTCGCCGCCGATGAGCTCGTGCACGTCGAGGTCGAGCCCCGAGGCCTCTATGGCTGTTCTCGGACCGAAGACGCAGACCCCGGCAGGTGAGGCATTGGGGTCGAGTGCGGGCGCGAGTGCACGGACGGACTCTGCTGTGGTGTCGAGCACTTGCTGGCGAATGATGTTTCGCCAGTTGGCCGGCCTCCCGTTGAAGCGCTGCATGTCCTGCCTGCGGGCAAGCGTGCGGGGCTTCTCGGGCGCGTCCTGCGCGGCGACGGACGAGACGATGTAGCCGTAGAGCTCGTCGTCTGTGGGCCTCCAGCTGGCAAGCCATGCGGCGGCACCATCGTAGCGGTTGAGGGTGTCTGCCACGTTGGGGTCGCGGAACGACCAGAACTGTCGGATCCCCTCGGTGGTGTGCTTGAAGCCCACGCCGTAGGCCCCGCCCTTCACGCGGACCTCGTTCCAGAGGTAGTCGAAGGAGAGGGCCCGGGTCGCAACCTGCCAGGTGCCCAGGGTTCCGCTATCCGTTGGGGTTGGGGCGGCGCCGCGGGCGACGAAGGAGACGTTCGAGGGGATTACGAAGCCTTCGCGTGTCGTCTTTGGCGTAGGAATCTGAAGCCTGTGCCCGCAGACGTTCTCGCCCTGCTCCTCGAGGCCGAGGTTTCCGCCAAGCTCCCAGAAGCGCGTGCGGTCCTCGGCGGGGCCGGTGAAGCTCACCGTGACCTCGTCTGCGGTGAAGATGCGGTCTGCGAGGTTGGGGAGGATCTCCTGGAGCGCGGGAAGCCTGCGCTCCCAGTTGGCGAGCAGGCGCTTGAGGAAGAGGTAGTACTCGATGCCCCCCATCTGGCTTGAGGCGACAGCGGCTGACGAGAAGTAGCTCGACGTCCTGGCGATGGACGCCGCATGGCCGGAGTTCACGAAGTACTGCTCCATGGCGACCTTGCGCTGCATGAGGATGTCGCGCATGCGATCGCCGTCGAGGAAGAGGGTCTTTCCCCAGACCTCCTGCGGGATGCTCGCCAGGGCATCGACCTTCTCGGAGAGTGCGCTTGCGCTCACCACGAACATGGGGCGAGCGTACGAGAGATCCTCGTCGCGTCCGTAGGTCTCGTAGCCAAAGCCGAGGTTGCCGAGGTTGGCCTCGACCATTGTGTCGAGGCCGGAGGCAGTGTGGAGCTTGGTGTCAAGCTTGCCGAGGAGGTCTGTGAGCACGCCCACGTAGGGCAGCTCCGCAAAGCCAACGCGACGCAGGTCAAAGTAGTAATAGACGTAGTCGATGTGACGGGTGTCAAGCTCGTGGGCGATGCAGGGAAGGGGCGCCTCGACGTCCGCCGCCGCAGGCTCGGGGCGGGCCGGCTCGATGTCTTCCACCGTAAGCACCGGGAGCGTTGCCAGGGCCTCCGGGGAGTCCGGTGCCTCCTGCTCGGCGCGGAGTTCCTCGACCTCGCGGCGCACGGCCTCGGCGTCCTTCTCGCTCATCTGCGAACGAAGGCGGGCGAGCTCCTCCGCCTCCTCGGCGGCATCACCCTCTTCGGTAGGCACCAGCTCCACGAGGGCGGAGTGGGGGTTCTCGCACACGACCTGGCCGAGCAGGTCCTCAAAGAGGCCGTTGTCCAGACCCTGCTTGAGGTTTGCAAGGGCGTCTTCGTACTGAAGGTAGTCGAAGGGGTGGTCGTCGTCGTAGAGCCAGCTCGAGAGCGCCTGCATCGAGAGGGCGACGCCGTCGGTGGCCCAGGAGCCAAAGTCGCGCTCGCGCAGGTTGAACTCCGCCTGGGCGAGCGACGCCTCGAGCTTGTCGCGCGGGATGCCGTTCTCGGCAAATTCGCGGCAGGAGTCCTCGATAAGCTCGCGGAAGCGTGCGGCCACGTCATCGTGGGCACCCTTGAGCTGGAAGACCACCTCGGGCTGGGCAACGCCGTCGATGAGCGCCGCCTGGAAGTCATCGGCGAGGCCCGCGTCGAGGACGCGGCGCTTGAGCGGAGCCTCGTTGGAGCCGCAGAGGGCGTCGAGCAGCACGTCCACGGCAAGCACGCGCTCGCGCTGGTCGGACGTGGCGACCACATACGCCAAACCAACTGCTGCGTTGTCGGGAGTGGTAGCCATCTGGACCTTCACCGGGGCGGCGGCGACAGCCGACTGGAGCGGGAGCGGATTTGGCGCGCCGGCCTGGCGATTCTCTGCCCCACGGAAGCGCTCGTCGATGAAGGCCAGCTCACGGTCGATGTCCATGTCGCCGTAGAGGATGGTGTAGCTGTTGGGAAGCGCGTAGTGGCGGGCATGCGCGTCGAGGAAGCCCTCGTAGGTGAGGGTGGGGATGGCACGCGGGGCACCGCCGGACTCGAAGCGGTAGGGGCTCTGGGGGAAGAGGGCGCGGGAGAGGGCCAGGCCGAGGACCTCGTCTGGGTCTGAGAGGGCGCCCTTCATCTCGTTGAAGACCACCCCGTTGTATGAGAGCGAGCCGTCGTCTGCCGCCTCGAGGTGCCAGCCCTCCTGCTCGAAGATGCGACGCCGATGGTAGATCGCGGGGTGAAGGACTGCGTCCAGGTAGACGCCCATGAGGTTCTCAAGGTCGGCCGTGTTGGTGGACGCCACCGGGTACATGGTCTTGTCCGGGAAGGTGAGGGCGTTCAAGAAGGTCTGCATGGACGTCTTGAGCAGGTTGACGAAAGGCTCCTTCACGGGATAGGCCTCAGAGCCGCAGAGCACGGAATGCTCGATGATATGGAAGACCCCGGTGTCGTCCGCAGGCGGCGTCTTGAAGGCGATCGAGAAGGACTTGTTGGTGTCGGCGCACGCGATCCACATCGCCCGAGCGCCCGACGCCTGGTGGCGCAGCACGTAGATGGTGCCGGAGACCTCGGGGACGGGGGTTGCGGAGACCACCTCGAAGCCTGCGTGCACGCTGCCGGGGGCAAGGGATGGTTCGGGCTCGAGGAAATCGCGCTCGGATGCCGTAGGGATGTCTTGAGATGCCATGGTTCCTCCTCGCGGCTGCGGGTGAGTTCGAGTGGGGCTTCTGCCCGCCTGCTTTCGCAGCCGCCGATTCCGATGTTCTGAAAAAGCTTAACACGCATGGTATGGTGCCCGTTTTCTTGGGGATGCAGACTGGAACGCTGACACGGCGGCGTTCCGCTGTAGAATCACATGTCGCTGAGAGCCAAGTGAGACAAAGGGACAGTTCCTTTGTCTCATCCGAGAAAGGCGAGGACTGTTTGATGACAGAGGAAATGCCGCTCAGTGACGAGCAGCGCCGCAAGCGCGTTTTGCGCGGGGTCGTTTGCACCCTCGTTGGCGGCACCTTCTGGGGCATCAACGGTACCGCCTCAAAGCTTCTCATGGACGCTTATGCGGTCGATCCGCTTTGGCTCGCGTGCTTCCGCGAGCTGGCGGCATGCTGGCTCTTCCTTGCTGCTGCGCGGATAACCAATAAGGGGCAGGTCACTCGCGTGCTGCACGACCCGCGCTCGCTGGTGGGCATCTTTGGCGTGAGCCTTGGAGCCATTCTCTTCTCTCAGGTGGCTTATCTCGAGGCCATCCACTGGACTAACTCCGCCACTGCCACGGTCATGCAGAGCCTGGGGATGCTTGCCGTCCTTACCTACGTGTGCGTGAAGATGCGGCGTGCGCCTAAGCGTCGAGAGGTGTTGGGCGTGGTCTTTGCCCTAGTAGGGACCTATCTACTGGCAACCGGAGGCAATCCTGGGCAGCTCAGCCTTCCCCTGGGAGGTCTCGTGTGGGGGCTTCTCTGTGCCGCCGCCTCGGCCTGCCTTTCTATCCTGCCTGCCCGTCAGCTTGCGAAGTGGGGGAACTTCGTGGTGAATGGGCTGGCGTTTCTTTTTTCAGGCGTCATCTTGCTCGTGGCATATCGTCCCTGGGAGCACATGCCTCAGTTTGATGCGCCCGCCGTTGCGCTGCTTGTGTTCATGGTGGTCGTAGGCACTTTTGGTGCATATGCCCTCTATCTGCAGGGCGTCAAGGATGCCGGGTCGATGCGCGCGAGCCTTCTGGGTACCATCGAGCCGCTTACGGCGACGGTTACCTCGGTGCTGTGGCTTGGCACGAGCTTTTCGGCAGCGGATCTAGCGGGCTTCGCGCTGGTGCTTGCGATGGTGTACCTCACTGCGTAGGCCGATGGGGCGTGACTGCTGCATCGAACTGCCCTTCGTTGCACTAATTCAGCCCCGGCTGCATCGAACTGCCCTCCATTACATGAGGTTTTAGCGATGCCCCAAGTAGTGACGAATACATGTAGTGGTTAATTGAAAGTAACATGCAATATGTAGTATGCATGATAGGTACGCTACTCGAGCCCTTCTGGAAACCTCATGTAACGGAGGGCAGTTCAGCGCAGTCGGTGCCGAAAAAAGTGCAACGTAGCGGAGTTCGATGCAAAACCGATTGCCGGCCTCTGCTCAAACCGCCCGAAAAACAGCCAATTGCCCTACTGCCGTCCCCTGGACGCCTGCGTGCTTCGGGGCAGCCGCTAGATTGCCGCCATGTTGGCGGCGACGGAGGAATACCACGCCGAGGAATTGGGCGGGCAGTACTTCTTGGCCATCGCGTAGGTGAGGTATCCGCCATAACCGGAGGCAAGTCCTGCAGTGTGAGCGTAGATTGCCGACTCCCAGCTGCCCCAGCTCACGCTGCCCCAGCCCCAGGCGTTGTGGGGATAGGCGCAGTAACGCCCCTTGCTGCTCTCAACCGCGGAGACGGCGGGAGAGAGCCGCGGATCAACGCCGTAGTCCCAGGCGGCGGCGGCAAAGGTGCTTCCGTAGCCCGCAAGGGGGGAGCCGGCTAGATATGCGTCGATGCGGGCGCCCCACTGTGCCACGAAGCCGTCCTTGCTGTTCTGCCAGTTGACGTCGTCGGCGGAGTCGCTTGTGCTCGAACTCGAGCCGCTTGTGCCCGAACTACTGGAGGAGCTGCTGGAAGACTGAGGCACCTCGACCGTTGCCGTGTTACCCGACTCTGTCTGGAAGGTCTGGCCCTCGCTCTGCGCCGCCTGCTGCAGCGCCGCCTCGGCCTCAGCCTGCTGCGCTGCCTGCTCCTCGGCCATCTGCTGCTGCAGCGCCGTACGCGCTGCCACTGCCGAATCGAGGGCGTCCTGGGCGTTCTGACGCTCAGTCTCGGCTTGGGCAAGCTGCGCATCGAGGTCCAGCTGCGTGTTCGAGAGCTCGTCGGTGAGGTCCACGAGAGACTGGATCTGGTCGGTGTTGTACGAGGTGACGGAGTCCAGGAACTGGATGGTAGACAGGAAGTCGTAGAAGCTGTCGGACGAGAGGATCATCTCGACGAGGCCCTGGGATCCCTGCTGCATCTTGTACTGGGCTCGGATGCTCTGCGCCGCCGTGGCGCGCGCGTCGGGAAGCTGTGCCTCGATTTCGGAAATGCGCTGCTGGTTGTCATCAATCTGCTGCTGGAGCTGGGCAACCTTGTCGTTTGCGGCGCTGAGCGCGTCGTTGGTCTGCTCGACCTTCGCCTGAAGGTCCTCGAGCGTCTCGCCCCATGCGACGGCAGGCTTTGCAGCCCCAACGCCGAGCGTCATGGCGCCAGCGAGCACGATGGCAAGGACTCCGGTGCGGGCTGTAGACGAGAACGACAAAGGTTACCTCCGTGGCCGATGTATAGGGCAGGCGCCTGCAAATGTGGCAAGAGCGCAGCTAGATAACCTTAGCGCGAAAAGTGAGGTATCACGTTTCCTGCAAAAGTCTCAAGTCGTCATATAGGGTTGCGGCCCCTCCGAGCACGAGGGGCCGCAATGAGAAGTACGCCATCTACCAGCCATTATCCTAAAGAGGAGCAGTTGGATCACAGAGAGTGGAACAAGCTGTGGGATTTATGTGGGATGCCGCGAAGGTACCCAAGAAATCCGTGAACGGTCAAAGGCGCTTCGAGGCCATGCTACTTCACAACGAGCACGTCGCAGGTCGTGGAACGCGTGAGGAAGGTGGAAATGGAGCCGAGAATTGCGTACTTGATGGACGAGAGCCCACGCGCGCCGCAGATCACGAGGTCGGGCTTGATCACGTCCAGCATGTCGTCCTTCAGGGTCTCGCGAATGCGCCCCGCCTTCACGATGACCTTGACGCTCTTGATTTGCGGCTCCGCCTCTGCCTCGGCAACCTGATCGGCAATTGACTCGCGGAAGTCCTTCTCGAGAGAGGGTATGAGGTCGACGGGATAGGTGCCCGCGGTCTCGAGTGCGGTCGAGTCGATCACGTGGCCAATGTAGAGCTCTGCGTTGTCGTTCGCAGCCATCACGATGGCGCGGTGGAGCACCTTGGACTGGCGCTCGGTTCCGTCCAGCGACACAAAGATCTTGTCGTACCCGAGGTCCTGGTAGGTCTGGTTTGTCTCTGCCATGGTGTCCTCCCTTGTGTGCAAGCCGGGGACAACGCCCGCGCGTTGCCCTACGCAATGGTTCTACCCGCCTGGACGCCCACGCGGACGAGAAAGGCGCGGGATGTGCGTCCCGCGCCCCTGAACGGCAGATTGCCTAGGCGACCGTGTCTACGAAGCCCACTCGGTAGGCCTTGAAGACCACCGCGCCCTCGTCCTGCGTGGCATCGAGGTCGACGTCGCCCCAGATGCCAAAGTCGTGGTCGTCGTCGGAGTCGCGGAACACCTGGTGCACATGCCAGACGTGGTAGGTCTTCTCGTCCTTCTCGTCGATGTCGAGGTAGGCGGAGGAGCGGGCGTCTGCGTCGAGAAGGACCTGCTCGTGCTCGGCGTGGAAGGCGTCGAGCGCCTGCTGCCACACGACGGAGCGGTAGCCCCAGTCTGCGTCGAGGTCGCCCAGCTCCTCGACCTTCCCCAACGCCGCCAGGCGCACGCGGGCGAAGAGCGCGTTTCGCACGAGCAGGGTGAGGCCGCGCCTGTCGTGGACGACCTCGTCCACGCTGGGCGCCGCAATCGCGGCGCCGTCCTCGGTTCCGGTGCCCTCCCACTCGTCGACGAGGGAGGAGTCCGTGGTGCGCACGACGAGCCTGAGCCAGGTCACGATGTCGTCCAGGCGCTCGTCTCGCTTCTCGGCGGGAATCGTGCGGTCGAGCACGCGGTAGGCGTCAGAGAGGTATCGCAGCAGCGTGCCCTCCGAGCGGGCGATCTTGTAGCGGCCGATGTAGGTCTTGAAGTCGCTTGCCGTCTCGACCATGTCGCGCAGGACGCTTTTTGGCCGCAGGCAGTAGTCGCTTGCCCAGGGGACCTTCTCGCAGTACTCCGCGAAGGCGGCGTCGAGAAGGTCCTCGAGCGGCTTGGGGTAGGTGACCTCCTGGGCGCGCTCCATGCGCTCCTCGTACTCGATGCCCTCGGCCTTCATGGCGGCAATGGCCGCGCCGCGTGCCTCCCGCTCCTGTGCGCGCAGGATCTGCGGCGGGTCCTCGAGCGTGGCCTCGACCATCGAGATGAGGTCCAGTGCGTAGGTCTCGCTCTCGGGGTCCAGAAGCTCGATGGCGGCGAGAAGGAACGGCGAGAGGGGCTGGTCGAGGGCAAAGTCCTCGGGGAGGTCAACGGTGAGCAGGTAGGAGGTGGTGCCGTCCTCCTCGCGCCGCTCAACCACGCCGGCGTCGATGAGGGTCGCAAAGACCTCGTCGGTGCGCTGCGAGAGGGCGGCCTTCTCCTCGGGGGTCTGGGCCGAGTCCTCTATGAGCTTGTGCGTGCGCGCCCAGGCGTCCCCGCCCTGCTCGATCTCAGCGAGGACCATGGAGTGCGTGATGCGCAGGCGCGGGCGGAGCTTTTCGGGTTCCGCCGCGATGAGGCGCTCGAAGGTCTGCTTGTTCCAGCCCACGAAGTCCGATGGCGGAGTCTTCACCTTGATCTTGCGGGCGCGCTTGGGGTCGCCACCGGCCTTGGCGAGTGCCTTGGCACGCTCGATGTCGTACTCGGTGGCCTCTGCGATGACGCGCCCTTCGGTGTCGAAGCCAGCACGCCCTGCGCGACCTGCAATCTGGTGGAACTCGCGCGCGTTGAGGCGGCGCATGTGGCGCCCGTCGAACTTGGTGAGCTGGGTGAGAAGCACGGTGTGGATGGGGACGTTGATGCCCACGCCGAGCGTGTCGGTGCCGCAGATCACGGGGAGCAGTCCCTGCTGAGCGAGCTTCTCCACCAGGAGCCGGTAGCGCGGCAGCATGCCGGCGTGGTGCACGCCCACTCCCGTGAGGACGAGGCGCTTCAGGGTCTTGCCAAAGGTGGTGGTGAAGCGCACCCCCTTGACGGCTTCCTTCAGGGCCTCACGCTGCTCCTTGGAGGAGACGCCATAGCTCGAGAGCGCCTGCGCGCTCTTGAGGGCGGCCTCCTGCGAGAAGTGCACGATGTAGAGAGGCGCGTCACCATCGCGAAGCGCCAGCTCCACGGTGCCCTCGAGCGGCGTCTCGACGAACTCGTACGAGAGCGGCACCGGCCGTGGTGCGTCGAGCACCTGGTCGACGGCGCGTCCGGTGTGCTCCTCCAGCGCGTTGGCGATGTCCGTGACGTCGCCCAGGGTGGCTGACATGAGAAGGAACTGCGTGTGGGGAAGCGCAAGGAGCGGCACCTGCCAGGCCCAGCCGCGATCGCGGTCGCTGTAGAAGTGGAACTCGTCCATGGCCACGCAGCCGATGTCGGCGTGCTCGCCAAAGCGGAGTGCGTCCTGGGCAAGGATCTCGGCGGTGCAGCAGATGACGGGCGCATCGCTGTTGATCACCACGTCGCCCGTGATCATGCCCACGTTGTCCTTGCCGAGAAGGTCGACCAGGTTGAAGAACTTCTCGCTGACCAGCGCTTTTATGGGTGCCGTGTAGTAGGCGCGGCGGTTCGTGCAGTTTGCTATGAAGAGCATGCCCACGGCCACCATGCTCTTGCCCGAGCCGGTGGGGGTGCCCAAGATCACGTGGTCGCCTGACGCAAGGTCGAGAAGGGCCTCCTCCTGGTGGTCCCAGAGCTGCATGCCGCGCGACTCGACCCACCCGAGGAAGAGCTCGAGCGCGTCCTCGGCGGGGATGTTGGGGTAGGTCTCGTCGTCCGGCCAGGGGATGAGGCGTCCCAGCGAGCCAGGCCCGTTGGGACCGAGGTCGACGGGGGTGGGCTCGGAGGCGCCTCCGGCAGCGGCGGCGCTCATCGCTCGTCCCCCGAGCAGGGCTCGACTCCGCCCGCAAGCTCGGCGCGCACCACGTCCTGGAGGTGGCGTTCGGCGGCCGCCGTGGCCTCGGCGTCTCCCGAGCGCTTTGCCTGGCGGTATGCTGCCATGGCTTGGGCGAACGGCCCCTCCACAAGGCTGCTGGCGTCGTCCTGCTCGCCTCCTTGCGCGTCTGCCGCCGGCGTGTCGAACGCCGTCTTCTCCCCGCTCGCCTCGAGCTGCTCGCGCAGCTGCTCCGCAAGCTTCATGTCGCTCTCGTCCATCTTTCCTCCTCGGCCTTTCGGCCTGCTCGCTATCTTTGGGATGCCGCCGCACGGTCGCAAGCAGCGCGGAGCTTGGTGGTCTCGCGCCGTGCCAACGCGGGCCTGTTCAGTATCGCACGACCAATGCCTGCAAGGTCGCAGGCGCCCTGCTCGAGGAGGGACTCCGCGGCGGCGCCCGTCCGGATGCCGCCCGCCAGGAGCACCGGCACTGACACGGCCGCACGGATGGGGGTCGAAGAGTCCGAGAACCAACCGGGGGTGTCCTCGAAGCCGGGTCTCCCGTAGTAGCACATGCCGCCCGAGACCGAGATGAGGCTTGCGCCGGCTGCCTCCGCCATGCGTGCCAGCTCGACGGCATCGGCGATGGTGTTGCCTTCGGGGAGGTAGTCGCAGCCGCCCAGGCGCACGGAGACCGGGTAGCCCGACGGAAGCTCGGCGCGGACCGCGGAGATGACCTCCACGAGGAGGCGGGCTCGGTTCTCAAGCGGGCCGCCGTAGGAATCGCGCCGATGGTTGGTGAGGGGCGAGAGGAACTGGTCCAAGAGGTACCCGTGGGCTGCGTGTATCTCGACGCCGTCGAAGCCCGCCGCACGGGCACGGCGTGCCGCGGCCGAGAAGAGCTGAGGTACGCGGGCGATGTCGTCTGCGTCCATGGGGCGGGGAAGGGGGTGTCCCACCTTTGCCCCGGGGCAGGTGACGGCAGAAGGTGCCAGGGGCTGCGAGCCCGTGAGCTCCTGCGTTGCGGCAGACCCCGCATGCGAGAGCTGCACAAATACGGGCGTGTCCTGCTCGTGCACGGCTGCGGCCTCGCGCCTGAGGCCCTCGACGTCCCCGTCGCTCGCGATGGATGCCTGGCGCGCGGTGGCGCGACCCTCCTCGCAGACATAGTGATGCCCGCACTCGACGAGACCAAGGTGGCCTCCGCGCGCACGTGCGGCATAGTGCTCGCAGAGTGCCTGGGTAATCTCTCCGCGTGCGTCTGCCTTTCCCGTGGCAACGGGCACCATGACCAGGCGGTTCTTGAGCGTGAGGCCACCTATGGCAAGCGGCTGGTCAAAGATCACGCCTCCTCGCCCCCTAAGGCGGGGGACCAGGCGACGGCTGTTGCCAGCGCCGTGCCGGCCTCGTTTGTGATGGAGATTCGCGGCGCTCCTATGCCGCGTGCCGCCATGGCGGCCGCCAGGCCTCCAGTGACTGTGCAGGCAGGTGCGCCCGATGGCGCGTCAGTCGTCTCGATCTGGAGGGGATCGACGGGCATTCCCGCAGGAAGAAGCTGCGACAGGGCGTCTTGCGCCGCGCGTTTTGCGGCGAGGTGCCCGGCAACGTACTCGGCGGGGTTCTCGCGCGCCGTTGCCTGTGCAAGCTCTGCGGGCGTGAGCAGATGGGGGAGGGGATCGGCGGTGCTATCAATGAGGCGCTGTGCATCGGCTATGCGCATGAGCCGCGTTCCCGTGGCGTGTGTTCCCCTGTCCATGCGGCTCCCCGTGAATCGCCCGATGCCTGGTGGCTTCCCAGCTTAGGGTAGCGCGGTCGGTAACCGGCTGCGTCGAGGAGCGTAATCTCTGGGCTCCTGGCCTCAGTTGCCGTGCGGGGGATTTCGGCTTTCCCACACCTCGCGCAGGATGCGCTGGGGAGAGGTACCTAGCGCCTCGGCATAGGCATAGACCTCGCCCAGGTGGAGCGAGCGCTCGCCAGACTCGAACTTCGAGATCATGGACTGGCTGGTGCCAAGTCGATCCGCGACCTGATTCTGCTTCAGGCCGGACTCCATCCTCAGCTTGCGGAGGACCTTTCCCACGAGTCTGTCGGCAATCTCGTACATGCGCCGGAATGTAGACCCCAGCGCACAACATTCAAAAATGGAATAATCTTGTCCCCATCAGGCAAACGGCGCTATGTAGCAGGTGATACCTTGGAAAACCCACAAGACGAGCTTCGCGGCTGCGCGGATGTTGCCCGGGCGCTTGCGCTTCAGGCAGAAACGGGCTCTGTCTCGCCGGAGTCCCTCGACCTTCTCGCCGACAAGATCGAGGAGGCCGCCCGCCTGCTCGACGGGGAGCGCATCGAGCGCTGGGTCGAGATTATCTCTGACGCGGACGGCACGGAGCGAGAGGTCCACACGACCAGGCCCTAGGCGTGCGGTTGGGTTTCGTGCGGAGGCTACATTCCGTAGTCGAAGAACGAGGAGACGTGCACCGTCACGCAGCCGGTCTCTTGGTCGACAAGGTCGAGCGTCTTCACCGTGTCCTCCACGAGGGCGACGCGGCTCTCGGGGACACCCAGCTCTCCTGCCAGCTGGCGGAGGAACTCGACCTTCTCGGCCTTCTGCGCCACCGTCACCACGTGGCTGGGGGCAAGCCCGTAGCAGCGCGTGACGAAGGCCCGCTTGCCAGGGGCCTCGACGTCGCTCGCCTGCGAGCATGCCCACACGCGCCCCGTGCCCTTGTCCTGCACGAAGCGTTGGATCTGTGGGACGGGACGCGAGCTGGCATAGGGGTCGTGCGTTCGGACGTAGTCCTCCCAGTCCTCGTCCGGGCAGGCGCTGTGGCAGAGGTCGCCAAACTCGTAGACCGCAAGCACGCCGTCTATGTCAAAGACCACGGCGGTCCGTGGGTCGAGCAGGTACTCCATGAGCTTGGTCATTCGATGCCCTCTCCCGTAGCTGGTTGCCAGTCGTCTCGCCAATCGCAAAATCGAGCATAGCCGAGCGTCTCCGACAAGCAAAATGTTTCGTTTGTATTGCGTCAATCGGCAGACGGTATGCATCGCTTCGCTGCTGGTAGCTTACAAACTGCTAACATGCTCGCGGTTGCCGGGACAGACAGCTGTGGGAGAACAAAAGGCCTCGCCGTCTGCCCAACTGAGCAACACCTCGCATGAAGGGATACGCCATTGAGTCGCGTCAAGCATAAGGAAGACGTCTTCTACGGGCTCCTTGCGGATTTTGGCCACAAGATCGCCGAGGTCGGCCAGGACTACGCAACGCTCGTGCGCAACTACCCCCAGTCGCGCGACCTTGTCGCAAAGATGAAGGAGTACGAGGTCGACTGCGACCACCACGTCGCAAAGATCCTCACCGAGCTCTATGGGTCCTTCGTGACCCCCTTCGACCGCGAGGACATCGCGATGCTCGCGCGAACGATGGACGGCGTGGTCGACCAGATGGAGGGCGCCTCCCGCCGCTTTGAGCTCTTCCGCGTCGAGGAGATGCACCCCGAGGCGATTCGCATGGCGGACCTCACCGCGAGCGCGTGCGTCCAGCTGGGCGAGCTCTTCGACCACCTCCCCAACTTCCACAAGGACCCCGTGGTCATGGAGCGAGTGAGGTCCGTGGGGACGCTCGAGGACGAGGGCGACGTGGTCTACCGCGGGGCCCTCGGCGACCTCTTCGCGGGGACCGACCCCATGGAGACCCTGAAGTGGGTCATGCTCCTCGAGAGGATGGAGGCCGCCCTCGACTGCTGCAAGTCCGTGGGCAACATCGTCCAGGGCGTGGTCGTGAAGAATGCCTAGCGCCCTTCTCGTCACACTGCTCGTTGCCGCCTTCGCCTTCGAGCTCATCAACGGCTTTCACGACACGGCCAACTCCATCGCCACCACGGTCTACACGCGCGCCCTCTCGCCTGGTACGGCAATCGCCATGTCTGCCGTCATGAACTTCGTGGGGGCCCTCACCAACGAGAGCGTTGCGCGCACCATCTCGAGCGGGCTCGTCGACGTGCAGCTAGAGCTTTACGTCATTCTCGCCGCGCTGCTCGGCGCCATCTTCTGGAACCTCCTCACCTGGTGGCTCACGGTTCCAAGCTCCTCGTCGCACGCGCTTATCGGCAGTCTCATTGGAGCGACCATCGCCTACACGCACGGCTTTTCGGACGTGAGCTGGCAAGGCGTTGCCGAGAAGGTCGTCATCCCCCTGTTCACCTCGCCGCTCATTGGGTTCCTCCTGGGCTTCGCCTTCATGCGGCTGGTCTTTGAGCTCTTCGCGAACTGGACTCCGGCGAACGCGAACGGTCTCTTCCACAGGCTCCAGACCGTCTCCTCCGCCTTCATGGCGTACAGCCACGGCTCGAACGACGCCCAGAAGACGATGGGCATCATCACGCTGGCGCTCACCACGGAGGGGCTGCTTGGGCAGGGAGACGGAGTTCCGCTGTGGGTCAAGCTCTTCTGCGCCGCCACTATGGCGCTCGGCACGGCGATCGGCGGCCAGCGCATCATGAAGACGCTGGGGCGCGGGGTCTTTCGCCTGGAGCCCTCCATCGGCTTCGTGGCGAACATGGCAACGGCCATTGCCATCGAGACCATGACCGCCCTGGGCGCGCCCGTCTCAACCACGCAGGTGGTCACCACCTCCATCATGGGCGCCGGCAGTGCCAAGCGTCGCGCCGGCGTGCGATGGGTGACGGCGCGCAAGATTGTGACCTCGTGGTTTGTCACCCTTCCGGTCACCATGTGCCTCGGGGCGGCGTTCTGCGCGTTCATCGGCCTCTTCGTGTGACGGTGGCGTGTCACGGGACTGGCTTTAGGCGCACAGGGTAAACTCATTCCATGGCACACAGGCTCACATGCCCACAGGGCAGGAAGGAAGGGTTTGCCATGGCACTCGACCAGAAGGTCGGCGACATCCTCAACGCACAGATCAACAAGGAGCTCTACTCCGCCTATCTCTACCTCACCTTTGCCGACTACTACGAGGATCGCGGCCTCAAGGGCTTCGCGAACTGGTACATGATCCAGGTGCAGGAGGAGGTCGCACACGCCAAGATCCTCCGCCGCTACCTTCTGGACAACGACTACCAGGTCAAGATGGCCGCCATCGCCGAGCCCGACAAGACCTTCGAGAACGACCTCGACCCGCTCCAGGCCGGCCTCGAGCACGAGCGCTACATCACGGCCTCGATCAACGAGTGCTACCAGGCTGCCTACGACGTGCATGACTTCCGCACCATGCAGCTGCTCGACTGGTTCGTGAAGGAGCAGGGCGAGGAGGAGACAAACGCCTCCGACATGGTCAAGAACATGGAGCTCTTTGGCTCCGACCCCAAGGGCCTCTACGACCTGGACCGCGAGTACCAGGCCCGCACCTTCGTGGCACCCACGATGCCCATGTAGGCGGTGGAGAGACCGCCTCTAACGAGAAGCGCGACGGACCAATGGCCCGCCGCGCTTCCTTTTTGTGCCGTGTGGTCGCGTGCTACTTTACGCCGTACTTCTCGTAGTACTCGTCGATGGCGGCCTTGAGCTGCGGCGTAATGACGGTGCCGTCGAGCGCCTCGACGACCTCCGCCATGGTTACGATGCTCGCAACGGGGAAGCCGTAGCGCTCCTGGATCTCCTCCTGGGCGCTCACCTTGCCGCCCTTGCCCACCTCCATGCGGTTGAGCGAGACGATGAGGCCCTTGACCTCGACCTTTGCCGCGCCGGTCACGATGGGGTAGGTCTCGTCGATGGACTTGCCGGAGGTGGTGACGTCCTCGATCATCACCACGCGGTCGCCGTCCCTAAGCTCGCTTCCCAGCAGGTTGCCCTTGTCGGCGCCGTGGTCCTTGACCTCCTTGCGGTTGGAGCAGTAGCGCACCTCCTTGCCGTAGAGGTCGTGCATGGCAATGGCACAGGAGACCGCAAGGGGGATGCCCTTGTAGGCAGGCCCAAAGAGTACGTCGAAGTCAAGGCCAAAGTTGTCGTGGATGGCCTTGGCGTAGAACTCGCCCAGGCGCTTGAGCTGCGAGCCCGTGACATAGGCGCCCGCGTTCATGAAGAACGGCGACTTCCTGCCGCTCTTGAGGGTGAACTCGCCAAACTTGAGCACCTCGCTCTCGACCATGAAGTCGATGAACTGGCGCTTGTACTCCTCCATTGACGTCTCCTCTCGGTGGTGACGATCGTCTCGCAAGAGATTCTACGCGACTATCGGCGTGGGGGAGCCACGGCGGGGCCGAGAAGGTCCGCAGACTTCTCCAGTGCGTTCACTATGCGCGAGAAGCCTTCAAGGTCTGCTGCCGAGAAGCGCGCGGGGATGGGACTGTCGCAGTCGAGGACGCCCCAGACGGCGGCGCTGCCGTCCGCGGCGGTGGCATGGATGGGCACCACAAGCTCCGAGCGCGACGCGGCGTCACAGGCGATGTGGCCGGGGAACGCATGGACGTCTGGCACGAGCTGGGGCTCGTTTGTCTCGGCGGCCGTTCCGCAGACGCCTGCGCCATAGGGGATGCTCATGCAGGCGGGACGTCCCCAGAAGGGGCCGAGGACAAGGTCCTTCTCGCTTGCCGCATCCCTGGCCGTGACGTAGAAGCCCACCCAGTTGATGTCAGGCAGGGTCTCGCCAAGGAGCGCGGCGACGTTCGCGAGGGCGGGCAACCATCCGGGCGTTCCCTCCGCGAGCGACTCTACCTGCTGGGCGAGAAGCTCGTAGTTTGTCTCGCGTGCATTGTCCATGGCAGCGGCTCCTTTCGTGAGGAGAATGAGGGATGCGGCGCCATCTCGTCGCGATAAGATAGGACGGTTAACGAGCATGACACATTTCCAAGAGGAAGGACGTCCTTTGAACCGCACGAGAATAGCCGCGCTCTACGCGGACATGGACCAGCTGGGTGGCACCGAGCTTACCGTGGCGGGCTGGGTGCGCTCCATCCGCGACATGAAGAACTTTGGCTTTGTCACCCTGAACGACGGCAGCTGCTTCAAGGACCTGCAGGTCGTTGTCAATCGCGAGCGCCTTGGAGACGAGACCTACGAGGGAATCGTCTCGCAGAACGTGGGTGCGGCGCTCATCGTGCGCGGTACGCTCGAGCTTACGCCGGACCGCCCGCAGCCCTTCGAGCTGCAGGCGGAGTCCGTCACGGTCGAGGGCGCCTCCGCGCCGGACTACCCCATGCAGAAGAAGCGTCAGACCCGCGAGTTCCTCCGCACCCAACAGCACCTGCGCAGCCGCACCAACCTCTTCCGCGCGGTCTTTCGCGTGCGCAGCGTGGCGGCCTTCGCCATCCACCGCTTCTTCCAGGAGCGCGGCTTCGTCTACGTGAACACGCCGATCATCACCGCGTCGGACGCCGAGGGCGCGGGCGAGATGTTCCGCGTGACCACCATCGACCCCGCAAACCCGCCGCTTACCGACGACGGCAAGGTCGACTACAGCCAGGACTTCTTTGGCAAGGCGACCAACCTCACGGTGTCCGGCCAGCTCCAGGCCGAGAACTTCGCCATGAGCTTTGGTGACGTATACACCTTTGGACCCACCTTCCGCGCCGAGAACTCCAACACGCGCCGTCATGCGGCCGAGTTCTGGATGGTCGAGCCCGAGATGGCCTTCTGCGACCTCGAGGGCGAGATGGACGTCTCGGAGGAGATGCTCAAGTACGTCATCACCTACGTGATGGAGCACTGCCCCGACGAGCTGGACTTCTTCAACAAGTGGGTGGACAAGGGCCTCAAGGACCGCCTCGTCCACGTTGCCTCCAGCGACTTCGCGCGCGTGAGCTACACCGATGCCGTGAAGATCCTCGAGGACGCACAGAACTCCGGCACGATGTTCGAGTATCCCGTCTCCTGGGGCGTCGACCTGCAGACCGAGCACGAGCGCTACCTCACCGAGAAGCACTTCAAGCGCCCCACGTTCGTGACCGACTACCCGCGCGACATCAAGGCGTTCTACATGCGCCTGAACGACGATGGCAAGACCGTTGCCGCAGCAGACTGCCTGGTACCCGGCATTGGGGAGATCATCGGCGGCTCTCAGCGCGAGGAGCGACTGGACGTGCTTGAGCAGCGCATCCAGGAGCTGGGGATGGATCCCGAGCAGTACAAGTACTACCTTGACCTGCGTCGCTATGGCGGCTGCCACCACGCGGGCTTTGGCCTGGGCTTCGAGCGCCTGGTCATGTACCTCACGGGTGTCGACAACATCCGCGACGTGCTTCCGCATCCGCGCACCGTGGGCAACGCGGACTTCTAGTGGCGGCAACAGCCGGCGTCGGCGATACGCCTCTCGTCGGCGCCTGAGGGCCGACTTTGACAACAGGCGGGAACGAAAACGGCCCTCCGGCGTCATTTCGACGCCGGAGGGCGCTTCTCGTACGGAATCCCGTCGGGAACCCTCCTCCCGGCGAGGTTCTGACGCCGGAAGCCACTTCTCAGCGAGAATCCCGCTATTATCGCGGCTCCGGCGCCGTTTTCTCTCCGAAGGGCGCGTTCTCGCAGCGCTCACGCACAAAGGAAACGCTCCGGCGCCAAAATGACGCCGGAGCGTGGGCTGTGGAGGAAAACCCGTACGAGACAGGCCTTCAGGCGCCGCGCGCCAGGTGTCTCGCGGCGGGCGCGGCATTTTGCGTTAACTCCTCTACCAATCGCGACGCGTCTGAGATTGGCGACCGCACGCCGGATACCCTTGCCGATGGGAGTATGAGAGAGCTTCTGCTGGGTTTGGTGAGGGGTCAAGATGCGGGATGTCACACGTCGTCAGGCGCTCGGGTTTGCTGCCAGTGCGCTTGCAGCCTTTGCACAAGCGGGCTGTGCCGCCACGCAACCACAGGAAGGCGGCGAGGGCGCCGAGAAGGTCCGCAGCGTTCAGAGCGTCGAGGCGCTTGATGCCAGTGTAACCGCTGGGTGGAACAGCGCGTACTACACCCCCGCCTATGGGTCGCTTGACGAGGCGGTTCTCGCATCGCACGAGGTCGCGCGCACGATTGAGGCAGAGGGCGTGGTGCTTCTGGCAAACAACGGCGTGCTGCCCCTGACGGAGGGATGTGCGGTGAGCCTTCTGGGGCGCTCTGCGGAGGACCCGCTCTTTGGCGGCTACGGCGCAGGCTCGGTCGCGGCAGACGCGGTCTGCACGGGCTTCTACGATGGTTTGGTCGAGGGGGGTCTCGAGGTCAACCCCACCGTCCACGAATGGCTTTCCGCCCATGCGCAGGACCGTCCCCGCGGAGGCATCCAGACGTTGGACGTACGTGCCACAACCACGTACTACATCGGGGAGCTGCCGTGGTCGAGCTATCCGGAGGACGTGCGCGCGAGCGTCTCCGAGACGGTTGCCGTGGTGGTGCTCGGCCGGGCGAGCGGAGAGGGGTACGACCTCTCGCTCGACCTCAACGCCGCGCTGGCAGACGAGCGCTTCTCGTCGTTTGTTCCCAACGAGGAGACAGCGAACTACGCAGAAGGGCAGCACTCCCTCCAGCTCACGGCGGAGGAGCTGAGCCTTATCGCGGGTGCGAGGGAGACCGCCGACCATGTGGTGGTTCTTCTCAACACGGGAACTACGCTCGAGGTGGGGCCGCTTGTCGAGGAAGGGAGCCCGTACCAGGTTGACGCGCTGCTCCACGTGGGCTTTCCCGGTGCGGTGGGTGCAGAGGTGGTGGGCGAGCTCCTCTGTGGGAGGCGTAACCCCTGTGGCCGCACCTGCGATCTTTGGGCTCGGGACATGCGCCTTTCCCCAAGCTTCAACACTATGGGCGAGCATCTCTACACCGACATCCACGACTTCTATCCTGGCAACGAAACCACAGGCGACGGCGCGCGCTTCGTGGAGTACCTCGAGGGCATCTACGTTGGCTATCGCTACTTCGAGACGGCCGCGGCGATGGGGGCAATCGACTACGACGGCGCCGTGACCTTCCCCTTTGGCTACGGCCTCTCGTACACGAGCTTCTCATGGTCGCTCCTCGACTGTCGTCTGGACGGCGAGGACGTCATGCTCTCGGCGCGGGTCACCAATTCCGGGAAGCTCTCGGGCAAGGACGTTGTCGAGGCGTACGTGAGTGCCCCATGGGACGGCTCCGTCGAGAAGAGCGCGGTGGCACTTGTCGCCTTCGCGAAGACCAGCGAACTTGCGCCGGGCGAGTCCCAGACGCTCGAGCTGAGCTGGCCGGTGCGTCAGATGGCAAGCTGGTCTGCGGCGGACGGCTGCTGGGCGCTTGCCGCAGGCTCATACCAGGTGTCTCTCCGCACAGACTCCCACCATGTGGTGGAGGCGCGTACGCTCGATCTGGACGAGAAGCGCTACCAGACCGATGACGCGACTGGTGCGGACGTTTTCGCGCGCTTCTCCGACCTCGACGAGTACTTCGACGACCAGGCTCCCGCTGCCGGCGGGGGAGCGCCGGTGCTTCTCACCCGCAATGACATGGCGGGGAGCTTCCCGGTGCCTGCGCGGGACAAGACTGCGGCATCGGTGGGTGTGACGCTTTCCATGTACGACGCGGAGGCGGAGGACGACGGGGCGACGACGGTGCCAGAGATCGGTGCCGAGAACGGGGTCTCGCTCATCGACCTGAGGGGTCGCGACTTCGACGATCCCCTGTGGGACATGCTTCTCGACCAGCTTTCACCTGGCGACATGGTTGCCCTCGTGTGCACCAATGCTGGCGAGAAGATCGACTCCGTTGGCAAGCCCGCCACCGATTGGGACGACTCGCCGGTGGCGATGGGTGGCATGGAGCGCGGCGGCTCGCACTGCGTGTGGCCGAGCGAGTATCTGGTTGCGGAGACCTGGGACGTGGACCTGCTGCGCAGCATGGGCGAGGCGGTAGGCGAGGAGTCCCTCTCGTCCGGCATCTTTGGCTGGTGGAGTCCGGCCATCAACATGCATCGCTCGCCCTTCTCGGGAAGGAACTACGAGTACTACTCGGAAGACCCGCTGCTTACGGGGTCCCTTGCCCGGGCTATGCTTGACGGCGGCGCCTCGCGTGGCATGGTCAACATACTCAAGCACTTCTGCGTGTACGACCAGGAGACCGGCCGCAGGGAGCATCTGTGCACCTGGGCCACAGAGCAGGCTGTCCGCGAGATCTACGCCCGGCCGTTCGAGATGGTGGTCAAGTCGCCCATGCGGAATGCCGTGCCCGTGCTTGATGTGTCGACGGGAGAGCAGACCCAGGCCGAGGTGAATGTGCCACTCTCGATAATGAGCTGCTACAGCTTCCTTGGGAACACCTGGGGCGGTGGCCGAGAGGACCTCCAGACCGGGCTGTTGCGTGACGAGTGGGGCTTTGACGGGGTTGTCCTCTCGGACTTCAGCGTGGACGACTACTACATGGACCACGACCAGGGGATTGCCGCAGGGACGGACCTCATGCTTGCGACCGCCGCCACGGGTACCGTTGCCGATCCGAGAAGCGCCCACACCCTCAACAACCTGCGAAGGTCGGTGCATCGCTACCTCTATGTGGTGGTCAACTCCAACGCCATGAATGGGATCTCGCCAACCGTGAGGGTCACGTATTCGTAGAGGTGGCGCCGGAAGGCAGGGTTTTGCAGCGACGGCGCACGAAGCCTCCTCTCCGGCGCCATTTCGACGCCGGAAGGCGCTTCTCGAACGGAATCCCGTCGGTAACCCTCCTTCCGGCGAGGTTCTGACGCCGGAAGCCACTCCTTAGCGAGAATCCCGCTATAATCGCGGCTCCGGCGCCGTTTTCTCGCCGAAGGGCGCATTCCAACAGCAAGTGCGGCCGAAACCCTAGCTCCGGCGCCATTTCGACGCCGGAAGGCCCTTCTCGTACGGGATTCCGTATGAAGTCCCCGCTCCGGCGCCGTTTTCTCGCCGGAGGGCGCGTTCCCGCAGCGTTCACGTCCAAAGAATACGCTTCGGCGCCAAAATGACGCCGGAGCGTGGGCTGTGGAGGAAAACCCGTACGAGAGGGACCTTCGGGCGTCACGCGGCGGGCGTCACGCGCCAGGTGCCTCGCGTAGGGCGCCGCACGATGGACGTCGCGCATAGGGCGTCTCGCGCCGCGAGGACGTCACGCGCGCGGAGGCTCGCCACCCATCTCCCAGGAGCGTGCGCTCTCGCAGGCGGCATGCAGGGTGACCAGCAGCGTGTCGGCAGTGGGAAACCACCTGGTGGAGAGGACCGCCTTGCCGTGGTTTACGTAGACCTCCACGGTGGAGCCGTCCACCAGCACGCGAAGCTCGCGTAAGGCCGAAAGCGGCATCACGCGTTCGGTGCGGCCCAGGGCCGCCGCCTCGTTGATGAACGTCATTCTCAGCATGCCCTCGCCAGCGGAGAAGGTAAGCTCGAGCAGGCCGTCGAGGCCCATCTCGAGATCGCCCTCGATGCCGACAAGCTCGATGTCGGCGTGGTGATGGGGGAGAATCGCCCCAGCAGTGGGACTCACGGGCTGAGCAAAGCCGCGTAGGCCGTCTATCTCGGCGACCGGCCACTGGCAAAGAAGCCCGTCCTCCCCAACCGTGACCTCGCGTGGCACGGTGAGGCAGTGGCACCAGGCAAGGCCCTCGGGGGCCGAGGTGTACTCGGCGTCCGGCATCCCCATCCAGCCGATGAGGATGCAGCGGCCCTTCTCGTCCTCAAAGACCTGCGGCGCATAGAAGTCGAAGCCCCAGTCGAGTTCGACGAAACTTGCCTCGTCAACCCGCTCGGTCTCAAGCACGCCCTGGGGTAGCGGGAAGTACCCCGCCTGATAGAGGTTCTGCCAGCGCGTTTGCTCGCTGGGAAGACCCTGCGGGCACACCACGAGGTAGTCCCGCCCGTCCAGCTGGATGACGTTGGGGCATTCCCACATGTAGCCAAAGGGATGCGCGGACTCTATGCGCCCGCGATAGGTCCATGCCACGGCGTCGGAGGACTCGTAGAGAATCACGTCGCCAACGTCATCCGAGCGACGGGCGCCAAGCACCATGTAGTAATGACCATCCTGCACCCAGACCTTGGGGTCGCGCACGTGGCGCGTGAGGTCGGAGGGGTAGTCCTCGGGGCGGAGGAGGACTTCCTTCTCCGAAGGCGAAATGCCATCCTCGCTCGTGATCATGATTTGGTTGGCGTCACGCCCGGTGTGGACGTGATCGCCCTCGTACTTCACGTTGCCGGTGTAGTAGAGGCGAAGGAGGTCGCTGCCGTCCGGGGCGCCGCCCGGCACCACGAGTGCCGATCCCGAGTAGACACCATCGGCATCCTCGGGTATGGAGGGGACGAGGGGCTCGCCCAGGTCCTCCCAGCGCACCAGGTCGCGGCTCGCGAAGTGCCCCCAGCCCTTCTTTCCGGGAGCCGGCCAGGTGGGGTCCGCCTGATAGAACACGTGATAGGTGCCGTGAAGCTGACAGAGGCCGTTTGGGTCGTTGAGCCATCCCTGGCGAGGTGCCAGGTGGAAGTTGGTGGTCCAGCGGTCGTTCGTTGGGGTCATGGGACTCCTTCTGGTTGAACGTGGACAGAGTGCGAGACGGGCGGCCACCCAGGGTGACCGCCCGCATGGGGTGCGAGTGCTGCGCCTAGCGCGTTGCCACGGCCGCGTCGCCAGCCTTGATCTCGCCGGTGGCGAGCTGGTCAACGGAGGCGTAGGCGTCGGTGTTCGTGACTACGAGCATTGTGGTGGCTGCCTTGCCGGCTGCCTTGATGGCGCCGAGGTCGGCCTCCATGAGGACGTCGCCGCGCCTCACGTGGTCTCCCACCTTGGCGAAGGGCGTGAAGGGCTCGCCCTTGAGCTCGACAGTGTCGATGCCGATGTGGATGAGAATCTCGGCGCCGGAATCGGAGAGCAGGCCAAGGGCGTGTCCGGTCTCGGCGACCACGGTCACGGTGCCGTCGACGGGCGAGACGATCTTGCCGTCCGTGGGCTCGACCGCGATGCCCCTGCCCATGGCGAGAGAGGCAAAGACTGGGTCGGAGACGTCGGCCAGCGCGACGGCGGTGCCGGTGGCAGGCGCGCCAATGGTCTCGGGGCTGGGGGCCTCGATGGCACCAAGGCCGGCGTTCTCCTCGGCCTCGAGGGTGCGGGCCTCATCGGCCACGGCGGCAGTCTCGGCAGCGACCTTCGCGGGTGCCGCCGTGGCGTCCTTGTCGCGGTACACCGCCGACGAGATGCCGAACGCCACGCCAAAGGCGACGGCGAACATGATGACGTACTGGATGGGCTGTGCGATGCAGAGCAGGATGCCAAAGATGCCGGTGACGCCGGTACCGGATGCGGCGAGGTTGAAGATGAAGCAGCAGAGGGCACCGCAGGCAGAGCCGATCATGCCAGCCACGAAGGGCTTCATGTTGGGTAGGTTCACGCCGAAGATCGCGGGCTCAGTGATGCCGAGCAGGCAGGAGATGCCGGCGGGCACGGCGAGGGACTTGGTCTTCTCGGAGCGGGTCTTGAGCGCGACTGCCAGGCAGGCACCGCCCTGGGCGATGTTGGCGGCGCTGGCGATGGGCAGCCAGTAGGTGACGCCATACTGCGCGAGCATCGAGACGTCGATGGCGGTGTACATCTGGTGTAGGCCGGTCACGACGGAGGGCGAGTAGATCAGGCCGATGATGATGTAGCCAATGCCGAAGGGCACCTGGAGCAGCCACATGAGCAGGCCGAGGATGTTGTTCTCAAGCCAGACGAAGATGGGGCCAACGAAGAGGATCGTGATGTAGGCGGCAAGCGAGACCGAGAGCAGCGGGGTGAGGAAGAGGTCAAACATCTCGGGGACTACCTTGTGGAGGCGCTTCTCGAAGAAACAGAGGATCCACACTCCCACCAGGATGGGGATGACGTGGCCCTGGTAGCCCACCCAGTCGATGCTGTAGATGCCGGGAATCACGTCGAGCGTGACCATGGTCCCCTCGGCGATGGCGGTGCTGGCGCTGTACGCGTTGATGAAGTCGGAGCTGATGAGCAGCGCGCCGAGCGAGGCGCCGAGGTATGGGTTGCCCCCAAAGACCGTGGCAGCGGAGAAGCCCAAAAGAATCTGGAGGTTGCCGAGGGCGCAGGCGTTGATGAGGGACGCGATACGCCACCAGACGCTCGTGGTGTCGAGCGCGATGATGCCCTGGGAGCCCATGTAGGAGAGGGCGCCCATGATGCCCATGAGCATGCCGGAGGCAACGATGGCGGGGATGATGGGGACGAAGACGTCCGAGAGGACCTTGATCGCGCGCTGGAACGCGTTGCCCTGGTTGGCCGCGGCCTCCTTGGCCTCCGCCTTGGATGCGGCGGTGACGCCGGACTGCTTGATGAACTCGTCATAGACCTTGTCGACGGTGCCGGTTCCAAAGATCACCTGGAGCTGGCCTGCGGCCTGGAAGTTGCCCTTGGCCCCAACCACGTCGTCGAGCTTGGCCTTGTCGATCTTTCCGTCATCCGCGATGACCAGGCGCAGGCGGGTGGCACAGTGCGCCGCCGAGACGATGTTGCCCGAGCCGCCGACCGCCTCCAGTACCTCGCGTGCCGCCTCTGCGTAGTCCAGAGCCATGTGGTCTCCCTTCCTCATACCGCACACATGAATATGGAACCGTTCTCATAGCTGATTTCATGGAGTAAAAAGTTGTTTAAACTAGTTATCTATGAAATCGTTCTCACAAACTCAATGGTAGCCGTTGCGCGACCTTGCAAATGTGGATTGCGGGAATAACGGCGAGTGGTAGAGATGAAGCCGCGAGCGGTCTAACGATGCGAATGAGGTCTCAACCTCAGCGGGAGCTGGTGCGCGCGTAGATCTCGTAGCCCATGCGCAGCTCCCGGGGAACGCCATCATCGTCAGTCATGGCGTCCACCAGCATCTTTGCCGCCTCGACGCCACTCGTGAGGTAGTAGAAGTGAACCGTCGTGAGGCTCGGGGTCATGATTTTCGAGAGCTTGGAGTCTCCCACGCCCGTCACCTGGACGTCCTCGGGAATCCGCTTGCCGTACTCCCTGAGGCAGGTCATGGCGCCAAAGGCAATGTCGTCGGTGGCGCAGACGAGCGCGTCGACGTCTGGCACGGCGTCGAGTATCTTCTCGGCGCAGAGATAGCCAGAGTCCACCGAGAAGGTCGCGCTCTCCTGGGCCTGTGGGCTTACGGCAACGTCCATGCTGGCACACGCGTCGAGAAACGCGCGGTGCCGCTCCCGCCCGGCGGCAACGTCCTTCTCGTAGACGCCGATGTAGCCCGGCGTTCGGGAGGTCTTGAGGATGGATCGCGTGAGGTCGTAGACGGCGTGGTAGTCGTCCTGGTAGACGCAGGAGTGGCCGTCCAGGCGCTGACCGAGGATGACCACGGGAATGTTGAGCGAGTCGATCGCCCGGTGGTGCGCGTGCGTGAAGACCGTGGCAATGAGGATGATGCCGTCGACCTTGTTCCTCTCGGCAAAGAGGTTGAGGTAGTCGACCTCGACCTTCTCGTCGTTGTCAGTGTTGGCGAGAAGCACCTGGTAGCCGTTTTGGGCAAGAACCTTGGTGATGCCTGCCACCATGCGGCCAACGGAGTGCGAGTTGATCTTGGGGATGATGACGCCAACGAGCTTGGTCTTTCCCGTGCGCAGCGTCCTCGCCTGCTGGGAGGGCACGTAGCCCGTCTCGTTGATGACGCGTGCGATGAGCTCGCGCTTCTCCTTCGAGACGTAACCGTCGTTGAGGTAGCGCGAGACGGTCGCCCGAGAAACCCCGGCAAGCTTGGCAATCTCGTTTATGTCCACGTCCCCCTGCCTTCCCTTGCGCTGCGTCCCCCACACGCATTATGAGAACGATACCAGACGAAAAAGGGCAATGCCTTACGAATGCGGCGAAGGGCATGGGGTAAGCTCTTGGACGGAACGTCGCGCCATGCGACCGGCGAGAAAGGGAGTGCGCCATGCTGATGGAGGACGCGCGCGAGCGCATCGTCGCGTTTGGTAAGAGAATCGCCACCGAGGGGCTTGCCGTTGGGACGAGCGGGAACCTCTCCGAGTATGACCCCACGACCGGCCTCATGGCCATCAGCCCCTCCGGGCTGGGGTACTTCGAGACCACGCCTGCGGACATCGTGGTGCTTCGCCTGGACGGGACCGTGGTCGAGGGCGAGCTGCGACCGTCCTCGGAGGCGCCGCTCCACGCCGAGGTCTACCGTCGTCGTCCGGCTGCACGCGCCGTTGTCCACACGCACTCGCCCTATGCGACCACGTTGGCCGCCCTTGGCGAGCCCATCCGCGCGGTGCACTTTACGATCGCGGACTCGGGGGCAGAGGAGGTGCCCCTCTCGCCGTACGTCACGTTTGGCACGCCCGAGCTTGCCGCGTCGGTAGGCAAGACCTTCGGCGAGCACCCCGCGACAAGCGCCGTGCTCATGGAGAACCACGGCCTTGTCGCCTGTGGCCCCAGCATGGCCGCCGCCTTTGGGCTTGCCGTCAACCTCGAGTTCGTCTCGCGCATCCAGTGGCAGGCGGAGTGCGTGGGAACGCCGCGCGTGCTCTCTGGCGAGGAGGTCACGGGCGTCTCGAAGCGCTTCGTGACGTACGGACAGCCATCCGACGGCATGGCATAAGGGCTGCCGTGGCGGGTTTTCTCCCCGCGGGATTTTTCTCCCCGGGAGTTTAATCCCGCATCAAAGGAGGGACGTGTGATTGACGAGATGAACAAGAACGCGTGGCCGTTTCGCTTCGACTCTGGGGGACGCTTCCGTGTGCTTCAGCTCTCTGACATCCAGGAGACCTCACACGTGCGCGACGATACGATGGCGCTTCTCCGCGCGGCTCTAGACGAGGCGAAACCGGATCTTGTCGTACTCACCGGAGACCAGGTCAAGGGCTATGCTATCGAGTTCTCGCTGGGGGAGAGCGAGGAGCGCGCCCGGACCGTGGTGAGAAAGATCTGCTCGCCCATGGTCGAGCGGAACATCCCGTTCCTGGTCACCTATGGCAACCACGACCGTCAGTGCGGTGTTGGGAATGCGGAGCAGGAGAGCTGGTACAGGGCGATTCCCGGCTGCGTGAACGAAATGGTCGCCGTTCGCGAGCCGGAACTTTACCGCGGGGCTGGCACGCTCGCCGTGCCCATTCTCTCGCACGACGGCGCGGATGTTCGGATGGCCGTGATTGCTGCGGACTCCGGCGCGGGCTCGGGAGGCGATGGATACGAGCCATTCGACCCTGCCGTCACCTCGTGGATCGTCGACCGCGAGAAGCAACTTGCGGATCGTGCGGGCCACAAGGTGCCTTGCATTCTCTACCAGCACATTCCTCCCGTTCAGGTCTACGACTGCCTGCGCGACGCCTGCGAGGGCGAGCGCGGCGTCCCTGGGTTCCGCACGCATTACCGCCCCGGCAGAACGCTCGTCCCCATTGACGACCTTGCGGTGTCGGGAGGCTTGAGGGAGCCCGTGTGCAGCCCGGACTCCGATACGGGCGAGGTTTCCGCGCTTACGGGCGAGGGGAGCACCTTCGCGGTCTACTTTGGACATGACCACAAGAACACCCTCGTGTGTCATTACGGCAACATTGACCTTGGCTACGCGCCGTCTGCGGGCTTTGGATCCTATGGCCCGGGCACCTCCCGCGCCGCGCGACTCTTCGTCTTTGACGAGAAGTGCCCCGCACGGTACACAACGTGCCTTCTCACATATGCCGAGCTCGTGGGGACAAAGACGGGGCGTCCGCTCACGGACTGGGCCTCGGAGCGCGTGCCCGTCACGGCCGAAGAGGTTCGCGAGTCCGCCCGTCCGGCAGTGCCCGTGCTTGGGGCGGCGGCAATTGCGGCGTTTGCCATGGGAGCGGTCAAGCGACAGAGAAGGGGCAAGTAAATGGCAAAGAGGACCGAGAAGCAGCCTGCGGGTCGCAGCCTCACCAAGCTCAACATGACCGTCCTTGTGACACTGCCGTTCATGGGCGCCCTTACGTTCTGGCAGGCGTATGACGGCCTGGTGCCGCTCATGTTCAAGAACACCTTTGGCATGGGAGACACGCTGACCGGCGTCTTCATGTCGCTCGACAACGTGCTCGCGCTCTTCATGCTTCCCCTCATGGGCGCGCTCTCAGATCGAACGACCACGCGATGGGGCAGGCGCACGCCGTTCATCGTGGTTGGTGCGCTTCTCGCCGCTGCGCTCGCGCCGCTCATCGCCGTGGCAAACTCCATGCACAACCTGCCTCTTTTCGTGACGGTGCTCATCGCGACGCTCGTGGTGCTCTCGGTCTATCGCTCGCCTTCGGTTGCGCTCATGCCCGACGTCACTCCTCGTCCGGTGCGCAGCAAGGCCGACGCCTTCAACTCGCTCATGGCTGCCGTCGGTGGCGTCATCGTGCTCGTTGCCATCTCGCTTCTCGTCCCTGCGGTGGAGAACCCCGACTATGTTCCCGTCTATCTCGTGATCTCCTTCATGCTCCTGGTGACGACCGTTATCTTCATGATCTTCTTTCGTGAGCCCCGGGAAGTCGAGGCGATGCATCGCGAGAGCGCGGAGCTTGGCATTCCCGAAGACGAGATTGACGCCTCGGACGAGGGCGGCAAGGAGCGCGAGACGGACCCGGTGAAGCGGCGCTCGCTTGTCTGCGTCCTTGTCTGCGTCTTCTTCTACTTCATGTCGAACAATGCCGTGACCAGCGGCATCTCTCGTTATGCAGACGTGGTGTGGGGCATGGCGGGAGGGTCGTACGCGCAGGTCCAGACTGTGGCCACGCTTGCGGCGATCGTTGCCTACATGCCCATGGCCGACCTTTCCTGCAGGATCGGGCGCAAGCGCACGACCTTCATTGGCATTGCGCTCATGGTGGTGGCGCCCCTGCTTATCTCGGGTGCCTCGGGCTTCTCGGCAATTATCTACGTGTGGGTTGCGCTCTTTGGCATTGGCATGGCGACGGTCTCGCTCACCGTGTATCCCATGATCATGGAGCTGGCCAGTGCCAATTCTACGGGCCGTTACACCGGGTTCTACTACACGGCAAGCATGTCGGCGCAGGTTGTGACACCCATCCTCTCCGGTGCCGTCATGCAGTTCGTGGGGTATCAGTACCTCTACATCTACGTTGCCGTTTGCGCTGCCATCTCGGCGGTACCGCTGCTGTTCGTGAAGAACGCGGACTCGCTCACGATGGACGAGGTTCGCGAACGCCAGGCAGCGGCCGAGAAGAGCGAGGGCTAGGCGCGACGCGGTGACGCCGGGGGGCGGGTTTCGTACGCAGCTGCTGCGATAACGCGACCTTCGGCGAGGATTCGACGCCGGAAGACCCTCTTTGTACGTGATTGTCGCTGCAACGCCCCTTCCGGCGCCGTTTTCTCGCCGGAGGGCGCGTTCCCGCAGCTGCGACGGAGAAAAAGAACCCCCCGGCGTTCATTCGGGCGCCGGGGGCGGTGCATGATTGCGGCAGAGCCTACCGAGAAGCTATAGCGCGCAGGACCAGCGGACGTTCTCGTCATCCAGCTTGGTTGGATCGAAGTCGTCCTCCACCAGGCGTGGCCCGGTGAAGCGGCGGTCTCGCACCACCTTGGCAGGAACGCCGGCAACCGTAACGTCGTGCGGAACGTCGTAGACAACAACGGAACCTGCGGCAATCTTGGCGTTATCACCAACGGTGATGTCGCCGAGGACGATGGCCCCTGCACCCACCATGACGTTGCTGCCCAGCGTTGGGTGGCGCTTGCCTCCGTGCTTGCCAGTCATCCCCAAAGTCACGCCCTGGTAGATGAGACAGTCATCGCCGATGATCGACGTTGCCCCAATGACCACGCCAATGCCGTGGTCAATCGAGAAGCGCCTGCCGATCTGCGCGGAGGGGAAGACGTCTGCGCCGAGCTTGCGGCGAGTGCGCTTGGCCAGGAACAGCGCAAGCCCCTTCATGCCATGGGTGTAGAGCCAGTGGTGGCGCCGGTATGCCCACACGATGTGGGTTCCCGTCGAGAAGAACACGATGTCCCAGATTGAGTTCGCCGAGGGGTCGCGTTCGAGCGCTGCGTGGGCGTCCTCGCGCATGACCTCGAGAAGCGGCATCTCGTCAACGGTCCGCGTGTCCTCCCTGGCACCCAGGGTGCCGGGGATGCTCGTTGTAGCCTGGGAGTTCATTAGAGGTCCATTGAGAGGTAGCGCTCGCCGGTGTCGGGGAGAATCGCGACGATGACCTTGCCGGCGTTCTCCGGACGCTTCGCAAGCTCGACGGCAGCGGCAACGGCTGCGCCCGAGGAGATGCCAACGAGCAGGCCGTAGTTGGCGGCGAGGCTCTTTTTGGTGTCGATGGCGGTCTGAGAGGCGACAGGCACGACCTCGTCGACAACGGAGGCGTCATAGGTCTTGGGGACGAATCCGGCGCCGATGCCCTGGATCTTGTGGGAGCCTGCAGGCTTGCCCTCGAGAACCGCAGACTCCGCAGGCTCGACGGCAATGCCCTTGACGGAGGGCTTCTTCTCCTTGAGGAACCGTGAGGTGCCGGAGATGGTGCCACCGGTGCCGACGCCCGCCACGATGAAGTCCACCGTGCCCTCGGTGTCCGCCCAGACCTCGGGACCGGTGGTCTCGTAGTGGGCCTGCGGGTTTGCGGGGTTCACGAACTGTCCGGCGACGATGGCGCCCGGGGTCTCCTGGCGAAGCTCTTCGGCCTTGGCGACGGCGCCCTTCATGCCGTCCTTGCCGGGCGTGAGGACGATCTGCGCACCGTAGGACGCGGCGAGCTTGCGGCGCTCGATGGACATGGTCTCGGGCATGACGAGGATCATCTTGTAGCCACGTGCTGCAGCGAGCATGGCCAGGCCAACGCCCGTGTTGCCAGAGGTGGGCTCGATCACGGTGCCGCCAGGCTTGAGGCTACCGTCCTTCTCGGCGGCGTCGAGCATCGCGCGAGCGATGCGGTCCTTGACGGACCCACCGGGGTTGGTGGCCTCGTACTTGCCGTAGATGGTCGCTGCGCCATCCACGAGCCCCGAGAGGTCTACGAGGGGGGTTGAGCCGATAATGGCCTCGATCTTCCTTGCTGCCTTCATCTTTCTACTCCTTGTGCGTCTGGTGACGAGGCAAGTCGGCTGCCCCCAATGGGGCTCCTCCGCCGGACAACTCGTCATGGACAAGGGTGGCACTTATAAACCCACTGTACAAGTAGGAATTTATGAATGGAAACATATTCCCATTAGAATGGTGGGAAATGATCGAGCTCATCGGCCAGGCGCTCTACCACCGATTGACTGGCATGGATGCCCTTTGCACAACATGTTGTTATCGAGGTAATCGACCCAGCCTTTTGGCCCAACCGCATGCGGAGAAAACCATGCCGCCTGCGTGAGGCCGTTCGGGCCACTCCCAGAAATAGGGTAGGGGACGAGTAGGCTGGTAAGGAGTTCGCGAGGCCATGGGTTCTCGGCCGTGAGTGGCAATCTTTGCGAGGGATGCCATGTACTCGGGATACCCCAACGGGACGGGGGAGTGCCAGAGGCGCAGAGGCGCTGGCGTGCCGCAGGGGCGCGCTGGTGGACGGACGAGGTCTCGCTCTGTCGCCGCGAGGCGACGTCGAGTTCGCAGGTGCTCCAGCTCTCGGCCGCATCCCCGCGAGGATACGTCCCAGTTCGCGGTGCAGCATGCCGCTGCGGCGAGAAATGCCCGCATCCACGAGACACCCATTCCCCAGCTGCCATCCTATACGGCGCGACACTCTCGTTCGCGGTCGATGACTGCCTTGCCAATCGTCGCAGCGATGCTGCTCGTGGTTGCCATCGTCCTCGCGATTGCCATGTAGCGGGTCATGCCTTCTAGTAGAGCGGAAGATCGCCGGTAATGGGATCGATCTTCTCGGCGGGCAGCGGTTCGAAGGCAAGGCACGTGAGCGTTGCCTCGCCGTGGAACTCGGTGAGGCCGGCATCGCGTACGAGTGCCACGGCAAAGCCCTGCTCGCGTCCCCTCTCTGCGATGTCGAGAAGGGCTTCCTCCGAGTCCACGTACACGCAGACCTTTGCCACACCAGAGTCGAACCAGTCCGAGAGCGCTGTGGAGTCTGCCTCCGGGTGGTCGAGGTACACCCAGGTCGGCGTCCCGTCAGGGGTGGTGCGAACGCGTACCTGGTCAAGACGCTGCTCGCGAGCAAGCGCCATGAGCGTTGCCTCCACGCAGGCGTGTCCCGCCTGCGCCGCAATCTTTCCCTTGCGCATCTTGAGGTCTCGCCTCATGACGATCATCTGCTTGGACTTGTAGCCTGACATGCCATTCCTTACTGCTGGGACGAAACGTAGCTGTTGTCGATCGTGATCTTGCAGATTGCCTTTGGGTACTTAGACGTGACGACCTTCGAGATTGCCGCACGAAGCTCGTCGTTTGTCATGGGGAGGTCATGCGGACGCACGCAGTCAAAGATCACGTTGGTGTGCGTTGGACCGGGCACCGTGCGAAGGTCATGGATCGTGAGACGAGGGTCAATCTCGCGTATATGGATCGAGATCCAGTGCCGCATGTCTGCCACGCGCGGGTCGTTGGTTACGATGGGGTCGTAGTGCAGGGTCATGACCAGGCCCTCCCTGAGGAAGTCCTGCTCGATGTTGTCGAGAAGGTCGTGGCTCGCGAAGACGTCTCCCTCGCCGGCCATCTCGACGTGCGCGCTCGCAAACTGGCGGCCTGGGCCGTAGTCGTGGACCATGAGGTCGTGCGTGCCGAGGACCCCGGGATAGCTCATGATCTTGTCGTGGATGTGGGCGATGAGTGCCGGACTGGGGGCGCGGCCCAGCAGCGGGTCGATTGCCTCGCGCACCAGGGAGAAGCCACTCCAGCAAATGAAGGCTCCAACGATGGTTCCGGCAATGCCGTCGAGGTCAAAGCCAGTTAGGTACGAGACGATCGCGGCAGCAAGCACCGCACCGGAGGTGATGACGTCGTTTCGCGAGTCCACGGCAGTTGCGGTGAGTGTCTCGGAGGAGATGCGCTTTCCGAGCGAGACGTTGAAGGCCGCCATCCAGGACTTTACGGCCATGGAGAGGGCGAGAACCGCGACGACGACAGGGCCGAACTCCGTAGGTTCGGGGGAGACGATCTTCTGGATCGAGGTGATCACCAGGTTGATGCCCACGGCAAGCACCAGCGCCGCGACGGTGAGCGACGCCAGGTACTCGAAGCGACCATGGCCATAGGGGTGCTCGTCGTCTGCTGGCTTGCTCGCCAGCTTGAAGCCGAGAAGAGCGACGATGTTGCTCGAGGCGTCTGACAGGTTGTTCACCGCGTCCGCCACGATCGAGACGGATCCCGCGATGAAGCCCACGACCCCCTTCGCGACGCAGAGTACCACGTTGCATACGATGCAGACTATGCCGGCGAACTGGCCATAGCGCGTCCTGCCCGCGGGGTCTGTTGTGCTCACGCCGTCGAGAAACCTCCGCACAAGCCAATCTGTCATCGCAGCCATCTCCTTTCAAGAGCGCATGCCCGAGTCTTGGGAGCGGGTGGCTGGCAAGCAGCCAATTGGCCATGAGTCTAATCCTTTTCGTGGCGCGAATCCCAACGTCCTTCGGGCGTCGCAATTAGACCGCATGCGAATCTGTCACGAATCTGACGGCTTGTGTCCATTCGCGTCATTCGAGCAGCTCAGAAGGGGAGTTTTGGCCCCTGTGACCCTTCTGCTGGCATCACAGGCGGGCTTGCGTTCCCAATTTACGTACGTATGTTCGCATATCATCGACTCATGGGGAGTCTCGTTGGCTGGAGGCTGCGATGGGGGAGAGATGTGCGTGGGTCGTCTGGTTTGCGATGGCATGTGCCCTTGCGGCGTGCGCCGTGGGCGGAGCGGGAAGGACCGCCGCAAGACGCGAGCTTGCGGGGTGGTCAACAATGGGGCGGGCGTTGGTTGCCCTGTGTGGAGAACTTGCGGGTGTCTGTGTGGTTGCGACCTCGACGAGCTGGGCGAGTGCAGTGGAGTTGACGGCGATTGCGGCGGCGCTTGCCGTTGGGAGCGTGACGGACCTTGGGAGGAGGATCGTTCCCAATCGCGTGGTTGTCGCAATCCTCATCACTAGGGCCATGGGGCTCTGCGTGGGGGCGGTGCGTGCCGCAGCGGGCGGCGAGGGGAGCTACCGCATTTTGCGTGAGGCGGAAATGTCGCTAGCGGGCGGGATGACGGTGTTTCTCGTCCTGCTGGGCGTCCGCTGTCTCTGGGGGCGCGTGAGGGGCAGCCCCCGAGAGGGTCTCGGTGGTGGAGACATCAAGCTCCTCTCGGCGTGCGGGACGTATCTGGGGCCAGTGGGTGGCTTGGCGTGCGTTGCCCTCTCGTGCCTGCTGGCGCTTGTGGGGTGTGTGGGGGCGTGGGGAATCCAACGCAGGGGCGCAACTGGCGATGGGCTTCCGCATGCCTTCCCCCTTGCCCCGACGGTCTTGGCTTCGATGCTCATTCTGACCGCCTACCGAACATTTTGACCGTTCGCACCTTGCATTCGTTCAGTTCTATTACATAAAAAGTTTTTTAGTGTTGGGGGCCTCCGGGTTGTCGTACCATAGGTGCGCCACTGGCGGTCCCCCAACACCCGCCGGCGGTTCGGCTGGGGTCCGCGACATCTCGTCGCCCCCTGTCGATATGGTCTTGCCTTCGAGTGCGCGGCCTCGCGCCCCGGTCGTCTCCCCCTACGTCGGGGTGCTTGACGGCCGCAATGTCGGTGCGCTTGCATCGCGTTACACTCGTGGGGCAAGGCCTGCATGTACTCGGCGAATGCCGTTTGGGGGATCGCGTGATCAAGCTCATACTCTCAGACTTGGACAACACCCTGGCATGGGCTGGGGAGCACATCGTGACGCCGTATGCCCGCGACGCCATTCACGCCGCCCAGGCCGCGGGCGTCCACTTTGCCCCGGCAACGGGTCGCGCGCCTTCTGCCCTCCCCTGGATGTTCGAGAACGACAAAGCCTGTCTCTCCACCGTGCTGGCGGACAACGGCCAACTCATCTACGTCGATGGGCGCCTCGTCCACGAGGTTCCGCTCGACCTGGCAGCGCTTCGCCGATGCGCAAAGGCGCTCGATGGCATGGAGGACGCCTGGCTTGTCGTGGACTACGTTGACACCGGCGAGCAGTATGCCGTGAGGACTCCCATGGGCTACCTCGAGAAGCATCGGGCGCCATACTTCTTTGCGGTGACTGGCAGCGTCGACGAGGTTCCCGAGAAGCCGGCGGTCAAGGCGAACGTTCGCGTTGTGGGCGACTTCGCGAGGGGCAGGGAGGTGCGCGCTGCGCTCGAGGACGCCTGTCCCGAGTTCGACTTCGTCTTTCCCATGCAGGAGCGTCCCCACATCGATATCCTGCCCGCCGGATGGGACAAGGGCGTGGCGGGGGAATGGCTTGCCAGGCGCCTTGGCCTGTTAAATGACGAGGTCTGCTGCTTCGGCGATGCCGAGAACGACCTCCCCCTCCTCACGCGCTTCGAGAATTCCGTCGCGGTCGCCAACGCCACGCCAGTCGCGGCGAATGCCGCTCGCTGGCATATCGGGCGAGCGGACGAGGATGCGGTGGCGGATGCCATCTTTGAGATTGCACGTGCGACTTCGATGGGTGAGATGCCTTCGTTCATGCGTGACTAGACGCTGAGAAACGCCGAGATGCTTGCCTTCGCCAACGGTAGCCATTTCGTAAACCGCTCGTGGTGCGTGCGTTGTCGGGTCTACTATGTGTTGCTACAACCTCGGGGTCATTTCTGTGCGATTGGGGAGTCATGAGGATTACCGACAAGCTCGCGGCGGGACAGACGCTCTCGTTCGAGATTTTTCCGCCGAAGGGCGAGATGCCGCTCGACGAGGCCTACCGTGTGGCGTCGAAGATTGCGGAGAACGATCCGGCCTGGATTTCGGTTACGTACTCCGCGGGGGGCTCGGGCAACTCCGCGAACACGGTTCCCATTGCCGCTCGCATCGAGGGGGACTTGGGCGTCACTGCCCTCGCGCACCTCACCTGCATGGGGGCGACCACCGCTGACGTCGACGCCTACGTTTCCGAGCTTCGCTCTGCGGGCGTTCAGAACGTGCTCGCCCTCCGCGGCGACCGCAGGCCTGGTGTGGAGGTCATGGACTTCTCGCACGCCTCTGACCTCATTGCCCACCTCCACGAGACTGCCCCCACGCTGTGCATTGGCGCAGCGTGCTATCCCGAAGGCCATGTGGAGTCCGCATCGCTCGACGAGTCCATGCGCGCCCTGCGCATAAAGCAGGACGCAGGGGCAGACTTTCTGGTTTCGCAGCTCTTCTTCGACAACGACGACTTCTACCGCTTTCGCGAGCAGTGCCTTCGCTATCGCATCAAGCTGCCCATCGTCGCCGGCATCATGCCCTTCACGAGCGTCAAACAGATTCAGCGCATGGCGTTTAACTGCGGGGCGTCGATTCCGGCGAAGGTCGTGAAGCGCCTCGTTCGCGCGGGCGACGACCCCACTGCCCAGGCCCGTGCGGGCATCGAGTATGCCTGCGAGCAGATCTGTGACCTCGCGGAGAACGGGGTCGATGGCATCCACATCTACAGCATGAACCATCCCGAGATCGCCCAGGCCACTCACGATGCCCTTGCTGGTATGGGGTACCTGGGGTGATGCTGTGGTCGAGTCGTATGCAATAGACTCCGTCGACCGCGCCGAGGTCCTTCGCTACCTTGGCTATGCGGGTCAGGAGATGACCCAGGAACTCGAGGGACGCATCGACGGTGGCGTTGAGCGGTGTCTCTCCATCGGTGCGCCTCGCGGCGTGTGGCGGCTCTTTGAGGTGGAGGGTCGTGGGACCAAGGAGGACGGCACGCCCATCGTCCGGCTTTCCGGCACGTCGCTCGAGCTTCTCGGGCGCTCCATGCAAGAGCATATGGACGGTGCCGTCGCGGTTGGCGTCATGGCCGTGACCGTGGGCATGGGGGTCGAGCGCGAGCTTCGACGCCTCTCGCTCACCGACCGCGTTGGCCAGGTGGTGTTCGACGCGGCGGCAACCGCGCTGGTCGAGCGTGCGGCGGACGCCTGCGAGGCCTCCATCGTCGCCGCAGGCCACGAGCGCGGGCTCTTCTCGAACTTCCGCTTTAGCCCCGGCTACGGGGACATGCCCATGACGACCCAACCAGTCCTTCTGCAGGCGCTCGACGCCCAGCGCCAGCTGGGCATCACGCTCACGGATACCCTGCTCATGGTGCCAACCAAGAGCGTGACGGCCGTGGTGGGGCTCTTCGATGCGATGCAGCCCTCCACGCATGCGAGCTGCGCGGGCTGCCCATGCTTTGACTTCTGCACCATACGGCCAACCGGCCACACATGTCGCGGATAGCGGCGAGAGGAGCTGCCCATGAGCGCCAATGGTTTCGCAAGGGGAGAGTCGCGCTGGCCAAAGGACCGGCTTGCCCCTCGCCCCCGCCGTGTGCGCGACGAGCATCTTGCCGCCGTGCTTCGTGGCGAGGAGTTCCTGCTCTTCGATGGGGCCATGGGAACGCAGCTCCAGGCTCGGGGCCTTGCCGCGGGCGAGCTTCCCGAGCTGCTCTGCCTCACGAACCCCTCCGAGATTCGGGAGGTCCACGCCGCCTATGTCGCCGCGGGTGCCGAGGTCGTGACCACCAACACATTTGGTGCCAACTCTGCCAAGTTGGGGGATGCCGCGAGCGTTGGCGAGGTCTTATCGGCCGCCGTCTCGTGTGCGCGGGAATCGGGTGCTCGCTACGTGGCTGCCGACCTCGGCCCCACGGGGCAGCTTCTCGAGCCCATGGGTCCGCTGCCCTTCGACGACGCGTACGACCTCTTTGCCGAGCAGGTTCGGGCGGCAGACGCAGCAGGTGCGGATCTTTTCGTTATCGAGACCATGGCCGACCTTGCCGAGGCGAAGGCCGCGCTTCTCGCCGTGCGCGAGAACTCTGACCTTCCTGCGTTCGTGACCATGACCTTTGGCGAGGACGGGCGCACGTTTTTGGGGACCACGCCGGAGGCGGCCGCAGTCACGCTCTCCTCGCTGGGGGCAGACGTCGTGGGCATCAACTGCGGGCTCGGACCCGCCGCGGTGGCGCCGCTCGTGGAGCGCATGCTCCCATGGACGTCCTGCCCCGTGATGGCGCAGGCAAATGCCGGGCTGCCGCACGTGGTGGATGGCGTGACCACGTACGACGTGGGCCCCGAGGAGTATGCGGGGGCCGTCGCCGAGATGCTGGACGCTGGCGTCACCGTGATTGGCGGCTGCTGCGGCACGACGCCCGCGCACATCGCCCGCGAGCACGGGCTTCTCGCCGGCCGCATGCCTGCCGCCCGCCATGTGCGCGACAGCTTTGCCGTCTCGAGCGCGCAGGAGGTCTGCTCGCTCGACTACGGTCAGGTGGGCGTCATAGGCGAGCGCATCAACCCCACCGGCAAGCGCCTGATGAAGGAGGCGCTGCGCTCGGGCGACCACGACTACGTGATGAACATGGCCATCGAGCAGGGCCGTGCCGGGGCGCAGATCCTTGACGTGAATGCCGGCCTGCCCGAGATAGACGAGCGTGCCGTGATGTGCCAGCTCGTCTCGGAGCTTCAGGGCGTGAGCACGCTTCCCCTGCAGATCGACGCCGCGGACCCGGCCGTGATCGAGGCGGCCGTGCGCAGCTACCCGGGCAAGGCGCTTATCAACTCAACCAACGGCAAGGCCCAGACCATGGCGGACGTGCTCCCCATCGTGAAGCACTACGGTTGCGCGGTGGTGGGGCTCACCCTCGACGAGGACGGCATCCCCGCAACGGCAGGGGGCCGTCTCGCCGTTGCCCGGAAGATCGTTCGCGAGTGCGAGAAGCTCGGCATCCCACGCCATGACGTGGTCATAGACTGCCTCACCATGGCCGCCTCGACGGACCAGACCCAGCCCAGGGCCATTCTCGACGCCATACGACTGGTCAAGCAGGAGCTTCCCGGCGTTCGCACCGTGCTTGGGGTGAGCAACATAAGCTTCGGCCTGCCCTTCAGGCCGCTCGTGAACGGGACCTTCCTGGCGGCGGCCTTCTCGGCCGGCCTTGACCTTGCCATCATCAACCCCTGTCTCACCCGCATGATGGACGTGGTCGACTCCTGGCGCGTGCTCTCGGGCGAGGACGAGAGCGCCCAGCACTTTGTCGCCAACTATGCGGAGAGAAGCGACCGTGCCCCAGCGTCGGCGTCTTCCGCCGAGAAGCCCGCGGCGTCCCCTGCCGGTGTCTCGGCGACGGCTGCCGCGACGTCCGCCGAGCCCGCAGATCCCGCCGCCCGTGCCCGCGAGCTTGTGCTTGCCGGCCGCAAGGGACCCATGCCCGAGGTGGTGGCCCAGGTCATCGAGGAGCACGACCCCATGTTCGCCATCAACGAGGTCCTCATCCCCGCGCTCGACGTGGTGGGGGAGCGCTTCGAGAAGGGGGTCTTCTTCCTGCCCCAGCTCATGGCATCCGCCGAGGCGGCAAAGGCAGGCTTCGAGACCATCAAGAAGGCGGTGGATGCCGGCGCGCAGGACGCCAACGTTCCCGAGAAGGGCTCCATCGTGGTGTGCACCGTCCATGGCGACATCCACGACATTGGCAAGAACATCGTGCGCATGCTGCTCGAGAACTACGGATACAACGTCATCGACCTCGGCCGAGACGTGCCGCCCCAGGTTGTCGCCGACGCCGTGGTCAAAGACCACGTGCTGCTCTGCGGCCTCTCTGCCCTCATGACCGCGACCGTGCCCGCTATGGCAGAGACCATCGAGCTTCTCCGCAAGGAGGCCCCCTGGTGCAAGGTCGTGGTGGGAGGTGCCGTGCTCAACCCCGAGTACGCGAAGATGGTCGGGGCGGACTTCTATGCGAAGGACGCCACCGAGACCGCTCGCATTGCGGCGGAGGTGCTGGGGTAGGGCCTTCTATCACGGTCAACAGGTTATCCCGGTCAACGGATTGCTGATAAGGGCTTGCCTTCGATACACATTCGTCACCCGAATGTGTATCGACCAGCGCGCGTCACACAATCGATAACGAATGTGTGACGCGCGCAGGCTGTGACGCGCGCAGGCCCGCCGTGCTCGCCCACCTACATCACGCGGCGCACGGCCTCGTGCCAGCCAGTGACGAGCCTGCCAACGCGCTCCGGGTCCATCTGGCGGCGGAACACGTCGTCCGTCTCGCGCAGCGCCCGAAGCTCGTCGGTCCCACTCCAGTAGCCGGTCGACAGTCCCGCGAGAAACGCAGCGCCAAGTGAGGTCGTCTCGGTGTTCTGCGGCCTTCTCAGCTCGCAGCCCAAGAGGTCTGCCTGGAACTGCATGAGGAAACTGTTCGCGCTGGCGCCGCCATCGACGTTGAGAACGCCCAGCGGGTGCCCGGCGTCCTTGGCCATGGCGTCGGAAAGGTCGAGGATCTGGTACGCGAGCGCCTCGAGCGCTGCGCGGGCGATGTGGTTGCGGGTGGTTCCGCGTGTGATGCCCAGAATCGCGCCACGAGCGTCCGGCTTCCACCAGGGCGCCCCCAGCCCCGTGAACGCCGGCACGATGTAGACCCCGCCCGTGTCCTCCACGCTCTTCGCCATCCACTCGGTGTCGGCGGCGTTCTGGACGATCCCCAGCTCGTCGCGAAGCCACTGGATGAGCGCGCCCGCCACAAAGACGGAACCTTCGAGTGCGTACTCGGTGCCCTCAACGTTGGGTGCCGAGGCGACGATGGTCGTGACAAGGTTGCTCTTGCTCGCTCGCGCCTCATGTCCCGTGTGCATGAGCATGAAGCAGCCGGTCCCATAGGTGTTCTTGGCCTGCCCAGGCTCGAAGCAGCACTGCCCGAAGAGGGCTGCCTGCTGGTCGCCGGCCACGCCGGTGATGGGGATGCCGGCGGGCACGCCTGGGTAGCTCGTCTCGCCAAAGGAGCCACTCGAGCGCCTGACCTCGGGCATTATGGATTCCGGAATGCCAAAGAGGTTGAGGAGGTCCTTGTCCCAACAGTCCTCGTGGATGTTGTAGAGCATCGTGCGACTGGCGTTGGTGACATCGGTCGCGTGAACCAGGCCACCGGTGAGCACCCACACGAGCCAGGTGTCAACGGTGCCAAAGAGCAGCTCGCCCGCCTCGGCTCGTTCCCTTGCGCCAGGCACGTTGTCGAGGATCCAGCGAATCTTGCTGGCGGAGAAGTACGCATCGGGGAGGAGCCCCGTCTTCTCCTGGATCATCCGCCGGGCCTCCGGCGTGCCGCAGAGCTGCTCCACCAGGTCTGCGGTGCGCCTGCACTGCCAGACGATGGCGTTGTAGACGGGCTGGCCGGTGGTTGGGTCCCACACTATGGTGGTCTCGCGCTGGTTGTCGATGCCGATGGAGTCTATGTCCTCGACCGTGAGGCCGCGCCTGGCGAGAAGCTCCGTGAGCGAGCCAAGCTGCGAGTAGAGAATGTCCTGCGGGTTGTGCTCGACCCAGCCCGGCTTGGGGAAGATCTGCTGGAAGGGGCGCTGCACGCAGTCGACCATACGGCCAGCTCGGTTGATGAGCACGGCACGGCTCGAGGTGGTGCCCTGGTCGAGTGCGATGACGTACTTCTCGGTTGCCATGGCTAGCACTCCTCGGTCTTGCCGCTTGGCGCAGGCACGCCATCGTTGGTACGGGCCATTGCGTGCTTCTCGACCCAAGCAAGCACGTCGGCAAAGACCTGCTCGCAGCCGTTCTCGTTCAAGATCTCGTGTCGCATGTGGGGATAGAGCTTCACCGTGACCTCGGTGGAGCCTGCCCCGCGCGCGAGCGCGGCGGCCTTCTCGACGCCCTCGCCGTTGTCGCCGACGGGGTCCTCCGAGCCGGCTATGAAGAGGAGCGGGAGGTCATGCGGCACGGCCGCGGCGCAGGCGGGGGAGTTGGCCTCGGAGGTGAGGACGGCAAGCTCGTGATATGCCCCAACCGAGAACATGAAGCCGCAGGAGGGGTCTGCGATGTACTCGTCGACGTTCCTGCGATTGTGGGAGAGCCAGTCGAGGTTGGTCCGCGCATTTGGGATGGCCTTCCCGTAGCCGCCCGCCCCCATGGAGTCGACCAAGGCGGAGCGGTGGTCGGCGCCCTTGAAGAAGGACTCGAGCCACGTGATCTTGAGGGCCACGTCCGACGCGGCGGCGGGAAGGAAGCCCGTGCCGCAGATGATGGCCCCAGCCAGGCCCTCACCATGGTGCGCGATGTAGGAGCGGACCTCAAAGCTGCCCATGCTGTGGCCGAAGAGGACGTAAGGGGTGGCGGGGGCCACGCGCTCCTGCGTCATGCTGCGCAGGACGTCGATGTCCTCAACGAGTGCCTTTGCCCCGCGGCCAACGGGCAGCTCGCCCCAGTGCTCGGGGGCGCAGGAGCGCCCGTGGCCGATTTGGTCGTGCCCCACCACAAGAAACCCGTGGGACGCGAGGAATCGCGCGAAGGTGTCGTAGCGGTCGATGTGCTCGGCCATGCCATGGACGAGCTGCACGACGCCGCGCGGCGATGGTGCCTGTGCGGCCCCGCTCGGCCCCATCCCCGCCGGCCACCAGGCGCAGGCGCTGATGGTCGGCGTGCCGTCTGTCGAGGGGAACGTGAAGCGCTCTAGGGTGACCTCTGTGGACATGCTGCCCCTTCCTCCGTCATGGCTGAGCAAACATTATTGTTTGCCGCCTCGAGGGGAGCGGGCAGATGTCCGTGGCCGAGCAGAATGGGGCTGCGTGTGGGCCACCGTTGCCGGCGAGTGGTAGGCGCGCATGTGGCCGTGCGGAGGCCCGAAGGACGCCCCGCTAGCCTTCGAGTTCCCCCGTTGCGAGGTCGTGCGCCTCGAGTTCCTCGGCCTTTCGGATCGCAAGCCGCGTTGCAAAGAAGATGGCGCAGACCCCGCCTGCGAGCTTACCCAGGAGTACGGGCACGATGAGCGTTGGCTGGAAGTTGGCGGTGAAGGAGAGGTGGTCGCCAAAGAGGAAGGCGCAGCACACGCTGAAGGAGATCACGATGACCTTGTCGCGCGCCTTGAGGTCCTTGACCATGGCAAGGGCAGCCAGCACGTTGGCGGAGGCGGCGAGAAGCCCGGCGGTGGCGTCGGAGCTCAGGCCCACCGCGCGGCCAATCTTCGAGAGGGGCTTGGCGAGGTAGGTCTTGATGAGCCACACCATGGGGAAGGCACCGCAGAGCATCATGCCGATGGCTCCGGAGACCTCCAGCGCACGGAACTGGTCCTGCTCGTCCGCGATGATGGGATCAAAGCCAAAGGCCCCAAAGACGGTCGAGAAGAGCCCGGTGAAGTACTCGATGACAACCACGACGAAGACCACCTTGAGCACGCTGTCGAGCACGTGACCAAAGACGATGAAGCCACGGATCATGGCGTCGGGCTTGGTAGCGAGGCCAACGGCCAGCGCCACGCAGATGATGACCAGCGGCACCAGGTTGTGGGCGATCTGGGACCACGTGAGGGCAAGCTGGTAGGTGGCGGCGGCGTTGGTCGAGACCGTCTCGCGAATCACGGGGTTCGCGAGCGCGATGACGGCGCTTGCCACAAACACGCCAATGGGGATGGCGAGAAGACCGCTCATGACGCCAAGGGCGAGGTACTTGCGGTCCTTCACCTCGAGCATCTTGAGCGCCACGGGCACGGTGAAGACGATGGTCGCGCCTGCCATGTACCCGGTCATCATGGCCATGATCCAGCTCTCCCTCGTCTGCGCGAGGGCGTCTGCCAGCTGGTAGCCGCCCATGTCCACGGCGATGAAGGTCGTGGCCGCCATGGCGGGATCGGCGCCGAGGGCACCGAAGAGGGGGCCAAAGACCGTCGAGACAAACGCGGTGAGGTAGGGGGCAGACGCCATGATGCCCGCAACCGGCAAGAAGATGGGGCCGATGGAGTCTATGCCTGCGACGAACTCCTTTCCCAGCTCGCTCTCGGGGCGCACGATCGAGGCGATGCACCCCGCTGCCGCGCAACCCATGATGATGAAGACGACGATTCTGCCAAAGACTTCCATGCTGCTCCCAACGTTTCAAAGGCACGCGAAGGCCTGGCTCCCACGAACGGTGCCAGCCTGGTGCGTCTGTCGCTTCTCTCGCGGTCTCTAGGCCTCAGATGCCAACTGTTCCGCGCGTCTGCCGTACTCGGATGCATAGCGGTGCCAGAGGTCCTGCCAGTCTCCCACCGGGTCGCCGCACTGGTCCTTGTAGAGCGCCCATACGAACCAATACCAGGCTGCGAACGCCACGTACGAGACGCAGTGGAAGAGCTCGCCGGCGCTTGGCTCGCGCTGGAAGTACTCGCGGAGCACGTCGAGCGCCTCGTCGTAGCTGTAGTCGCTGCAGCAGATGAAGGTCCCGAGGTCGCTTGCGTAGTCGGACATGCCGGAATACTCCCAGTCGATAAGCGAGATCTCCTCGCCCCTCACCAGGAAGTTTGGGTCGTAGAAGTCGTTGTGGCAGAGGACTGGCGCGCCCGAGGTCGCGCGGACGCGCTCCTCGAGTCCGTCGATGAGGGCTCGAATCTGATTGAAGTCCTCATAGCGGCCCCTCTCCTCGTCGCTCAGAAGCTCGAGGATGCCACGGGTGTTCTCGAAGACGTCGAAGCTCCATGTGGACGTGACGCCACAGGAGTGGAGCTGCCTCGCCATCTCCATGGCGCGCCTCACGTGCTTTTCGTTGTGGTAGTCGAAGGGAACGCAGCCATCAACGAAGTGCGAGATCTTCCAGCCGCGCTTTGGGTCCTCGTAGATGAAGGTGCGGTCGAGCCCAAGCTTGGCGGCGACGCCTTGGGCGAAGGCCTCTCCCTCGCGACTGATGATCTTCTCGGTTCCGGCCCCAGGCTTGCGGTAGACGTAGGCCTTCCCCTTGGCGACAAAGCGGAACGAGTCGTTGGTGAGACCCTCCTCGATGGGGGAGAACTCTGTGACGTCATCCGGTGCGCAACCGAGCGTCGCGCAGATGTTGCCGAGCGTATCGATGTCTGTGAGTCCAGTCGTGGGTACTGTTTCTGGCATGGCTTTCTCCTCGGTCGCCACGTAGTGGCGAATATAAGGGCAATGTTCAGTGGGTATAAAGATAACGTAAGTACCGAACATAACCGCGACCGGGCAGAGCGTCACGTCATCGACAGACAATTACTAAGCACTAACGCTTCTTTCCAAACAACGCTGAGAGGAACTTCTCGCTTATTGACGCACGAGGCGTCTTTCCCGTTCGGATCCCTGCGGCCGGCCCGCCATGGCACCATATAGCGACGGCCACGAGCGCAACTCCGGCGACTGCGTGAAGCTTGTCTCCCAAGGCAAGGACCATCAAGAGCCATGTGGCAGGAATCGCGAGGGCTCCAAGGCAGAGGTAGCCCCCAAAGAGCACGACGAGAAGGCCCACGACCGCCGCCGCCCCACCTGCCATCGGCGTCATGAGGATGATGCCCGCGCACGTCGTGGCCACGCCCTTGCCTCCACGGAAGCGATGCCAGGCGGGGAACACGTGTCCGAGCGTTGCACCGACCACTGCAACGGTACCGGCTACCTCCGCATCGGCTGGGAAGAGAACGCGTGCGACCGCGAACGCGAGGGCCGTCTTGGCAATGTCTCCTGCGAGCGTGACCGCTGCCCACCTCGTGCCAAAGGTGGCGCCTATGTTGGCCATGCCGGGGTTTCCCTGACCTACGTCAAAGGCGCTCTTACCGCTCACGTGCCTGCTCACCAGCTCTGCCGTGAGGAAGGACCCACAGATGTATCCCACGGCGAGCGAGCAGGCCAGAGCAATCCCCAACGCAGGCATAACGCAAGCCCCCAAGAACGTCACAAAGGTATCGATGAAGTGAAGAGACTTCTAGGACTTCCCAGTTAGGGTACCCTACAACGAAGTGTGTGCCTGTGAAAGCGGCGGAAGGGGTGCGCCAGATGTTCGACGGCGTCATCTTTGACATGGACGGCCTGATGGTCGACACCGAGCCTGTGTGGATGGAGTGCTGGGAGCCGGCGCTTGCCCATTTTGGCTATGCGGTTCCGCCCGGTCTGGCCGAAGCGGTGCGCGGCTCCGCAGGCGACACTGCGTCCCGCATCATCCATGAGATGGTAAGCCCCCAGCTCGACACGAAGGCGTTCTGGGCGTACTTCTCGTCACTTGCCGAAGAGATCTTCTCCAAGGGCGTCGAGAAGAAGCCAGGACTCGACGAGCTTCTCGCGTTCCTAGGCGAGAAGGGCGTCCCCTGCGCAGTCGCCTCGTCCTCGTCCAAGCAGGGCATAGAGCGCAACCTGCGCTTCATTGGCGCGCTCGACCGCTTTGCGGCGGTTGTTCCCAGCAGCGAGGTCGCGCACGCAAAGCCGGCGCCCGACGTCTTCCTCGAGGCTGCGCGGCGCTTGGGTACCGAGCCCGCGCGCACGATGGTCCTCGAGGATTCCTTCAACGGCGTGCGGGCGGGCGCTGCAGGCGGGTTCTTCACGGTGATGGTCCCCGACCTCGCCCGTCCCGACGACGAGATTCGCTCGGTCGCCTCGCGCGTGTGCTCGAGCCTGCTCGAGGTTCGCGACCTTCTCGCCCAAGGGGCGATGGGCTAGCCGCGCTCGCACGGCACGCTCGTACACCACGACTCTTCCGTCACGTTCTGGGGGGATTCTCTCATGGCTGGCTTTCACTGCTCGGAGTGCATCTTCAGCTCCTTTACGACAAACGAGGAAACGGGTATGTTTCAAGGCTCCTGTAGCCGCGGCTTCACGCTGGCGGTGCCCCACGTGTACAAGGAGCCAGACATGTTCTTCGCGAACAGCATCGATGAGCTGGTCCCCGTTATCGATCCCTTTGGAAATGAGTACCTCCGGCGGAGCAACGTGTGCGACCACTTCCTGCGGCCCCAGGATGCGCGCCCGTAAGGCCGGGCAAACCAGGGGAACGTTTCTTGAATTTCTATCAAAAAATGCACTTCTATCGCGTGACGAACACCATATTGAGTTCATAATCAACTGCAGGTAAAGGCTAGTGCCGCAATGGTATTATCATTGCCTAGCCACATGCTAAAGAGGGAAAAGGCGGTAGCCAGATGTCGAGAAGGGCTCAGACTGACAGCGCAGAGACGAAGAGGGGTCTTATCGCGTCAGCGACCGAGGAGTTTGCCGAGTACGGGTACGAGGGAGCGTCCCTGCGTCAGATCTGCTCGAAGGCAGGTGTGACGACCGGGGCTCTCTACTTCTTCTTCACGAGCAAGGAGGACCTGTTCAAGAGCGTTGTTTCCCCCCTGATGAGCGAGCTGCCCGCCATCCTTGCGAGCTGGATCGAGCATGACATCGCGGTGATCTGCGACGGAGAGGGCGAGCCCACCAACGTCGAGGCGCTGCCCGACGGCCTTGCCGAGCTCATCAAGGAGTACCCGCTCGTCCCCAAGATCGTCCTGAGCAACCGTGACAACCCTGTGGTCAAGGAGTTTCTTGACGAGAAGGTCGACGAGATCGCCAGCATGGTCTCCGAGCGTTTCGCCCGTAAGGGCTCAAAGGTCTCGGACGGCTTCTCCGCGCGGCTCTTTGCTACCATGAGCGCCGACGCGTTCATCCAGATCCTCGCGACCAACGAGGACCTCGGCTTGGTCGCAAAGCACATGGCCGAGGTGTCGGACTTCGTCCGCGGCGGCCTCAAGGCCACGCTCAGGTAGCAAGGCGAGAATAACGGCGAGGAAGGGGGCGGCAGGGTGGTAAGTCAGCTCCTCTCGCTTTCCGTCACCATGCTCGTCGCGGCGCTCGCCCCCTTCGTGGCGAGCGTCGTTCCAGGCAGGGCGATTCCCGAGGTCGTCTTCCTTGTCTTTGCGGGTGCGCTTCTCGGCCCCTACGGGGTGGACGTGATTCGCTCGAGTGGTGGCGCCCTCTCCCTCATCTCGGAGCTTGGGATGGCGTTCCTCTTTCTCCAGGCCGGCTACGAGATAAGGCCCGCCGAACTGGTGGGCCCCATGGGGAAGCATGCCTCCATCTGCTGGGGCGCCTCGATGGTCGCGGCAATCGCCCTGGTGAGCCTCACGGGCTTCAGCCGCTTTACCGGCATGGCGGGCGTTGCCTTTGCGATCATGCTCACCACTACGGCGTACGGCACGCTTGCGCCCATCATGCGCGCCCGCGACCTCACGAACACGCCCGTCGGCAGGGCGGTGACCGCCTATGGCGCCACGGGCGAGGTGCTGCCGGTCATAGCCGTGGCGCTCCTGCTCTCAACGAGGTCGCTGCTGGTCACGGTGGCCGTCCTCGTGGCCTTTCTCTTTGTGTGCGTGCGCATCGCGCGCCTGTCCACCTCAACTGCGCGCATTGGCGCCCGCTTTCGCGACTTCGTCCGGTCGAGTGCCGGTTCCAGCACGCAGACGCCGCTTCGCCTCGTGGTGCTCCTGCTCGTATTCCTCGTCTTTCTCGCCGAGGTCGCTGGCTTCGATGCCGTGCTGGGAGCTTTTGCCGCCGGCTTCGTGCTGCGCGTCTTCTCGCCAGATGGGAACCGCGAGCTTGAGGAACGCATTGAGGCGATAGGCAACGGCTTTCTCATCCCGGCGTTCTTCGTTATCTCTGGTGCAGGGATCGACCTTTCTGCTGCCTTCTCTGACCCCGGTCTGCTCTTCCTCTTCATTGGGCTACTCGTTGCCGTGAGGGGGGTCTCCGTTGCCATCTCGCTGCACGTGAACCCCGAGACACGCGAGATGAGTCCACAGGAACGTTTTGTGACCACGGCCTACTGCGTGATGGCCCTGCCGCTCGTGGTCGCAATCACCCGTATTGTGGTGGACGCGGGTGCCATGACAACCGAGGACGCCTCGGTGCTGGTTACGGCTGGGGCCGTCACGGTGCTTGTGATCCCCATCCTGACCTCGCTCGTGCGCGTTGCCGCGCCGGCGCATCCCGTGCATGCCCTCACCAGCATCGTCTCGGGCAAGGAGAGCGCAGACGAGGCGCTGGCGCGTCAGCGGCGCGCCTTGCAGACGTCTCGAAGGCGCTTTGAGGCGGCGAAGGCCCGCCGCAGGCGCGAGCTGGGGAGGGGTCTCTCCTCCGCCGAGTTCATTGCCAGGCAATCTGGGGAGGACGAGTCTGCCGTTGGACCATCCGACCAGACGAGAAGGTAGCCGCCTTAGACATCTGAAAAATTAAATATGTCAGATTCTTGCATGCCTTGTTCGGGTGAGTCTCGAGGAAAGCCAATCGTATGATGGTTGTATTGGCAGCAGCTTCAGGAGGGACGAACCACATGGCAGACACTAAGAGCACCTTGCCGCGGGACCTCATCTTCCTCGCGCCCATCTTCCATGGGAAGATCTGGGGCGGGAGAGAGCTGGAGAAGCGCTTTGGCTATGACACTCCGGAAGGCCCCATTGGCGAGTGCTGGGGGATTTCCGCCCACCCAAACGGCGATTGTGCGGTTGCGGGTGGCGTGTATGACGGCATCCTGCTCTCCGAGCTCTGGGAGAGCCACCATGAGCTCTTTGCCGGCGCCGAGGGCGACCGCTTCCCCCTCCTGATCAAGATCCTGGATGCGCGCGAGAACCTCTCCGTTCAGGTTCACCCGGACGACGCCTATGCCGCCGAGCACGAGAACGGCTCGCTGGGCAAGAGGGAGTGCTGGTACGTTCTCGACTGCGAGCCTGGAACTCGCATCATCGTTGGGCAGCGAGCCAAGAGCCGAGAGGAGCTTGCGGCCATGATCGCGGAGGGCCGTTGGGACGACATGCTCAACTACGTGCCCATCCATCCCGGTGACTTCTTCCGCATCGAGCCAGGGACCATGCACGCCATCATGGGCGGCACGCTTATCCTCGAGACCCAGCAGTCGTCCGACGTCACCTATCGTGTGTACGACTACGACCGCGTTCAGTCTGACGGCACCAAGCGCCCGCTTCATGTGAAGCAGTCGCTCGACGTGGTGGACTATGAGCAGGTTCCGCCCACAAGTGGCAAGGTCACCGCGCCCGAGAAAGACGGTGTGACCGAGCTCATGGCTTGCCCCAACTTTGATGTTGAGCGCGTGCGTGTCTCTGGGGAGAAGACGCTTGCGCAGCCGTGGCCGTTCATGTGCCTCTCGGTGATCGAGGGTTCGGGCAGCGTTCGCGATGGCGCCGGCGTCGAGCACGCCGTGAGCACGGGAAGCCACTTCCTTGCGCCCTCCGGCTCTGGCGGCATCCGCCTGACGGGCGAGATGACGCTCATTACCTCGCATCTTCCCGAGCGCGCATAGGGTCTGGGCCGCTGGTCCGTGGTGCCGCCCCTGGTGCAGCCGCCCCCGGTGGTGCTGCTGAGAACGAATTCGACAAATTCTAGCGTCAGAACGCCGCTATGTGTCCAATTCCTTCTCGTTTGCCCTCTGAGAGAGAATGACACCACCTCGGGGGGCAGAAGAAGCGCCCGGAGGCCAAAGTCTCCGGGCGCCGTTGCCATTCCACCGCCTAGCTGGGCGTGGTTCTCACTATGATGCAGGCCTCGGCTGCTATGCCGCGGGCTTCGCCCCGCCAGGGATCTCGCCGCCGCAGTGCGGGCAGCGGGTGGCACCGGCCTTGACCTCCTCGAGGCAGTGCGGGCAGATGGGCGCCGCGGCCTCCTCTTCCTTCCCCTGCTCCCCGGCGAGCTTCTTTGCCTCCTCGGAGAGCTTGTTCATGCTCTTGACCAGGCAGAAGATGATAAACGCAATGATGATGAAGTTGATGACGGCCGAGATGAACGCGCCAAAGTCGAGCTGGGCGGCGCCAACGTTGATCACGAGGCCAATCTGCTCGCCGCCGCCCGTGAGGCCCGAGATGAGCGGCTGGATGATGTCACCAACCAGGGAGTTGACGATGGCCGTGAACGCGCCGCCGATAATCACGCCGACTGCCATGTCCATCACGTTACCGCGCAAGATGAACGCCCGGAACTCGCTGAAGAAAGCCTTCATGGTGATCCCCTCTCCTGTATTGATGAGCCTGGGGCCGCTGTCTGGCCCTTGTGCGAACTGGCACTGTCGTCAGCGACCTTGAAAGACTTTACCACGCAAGGAAGCGTCGAACCAACGTCTGACCGCGATCAATCGGACCAAAAGGCTGGCGCTACAGCCCAAGTTCCTCCGAGTCGAGCATTACGGTGAACGGCCCGTCGTTTATGAGGCCCACGCGCATGTGGGCGCCAAATTCGCCGCGGCCCACACGCCCTGGCCCCAGGTCCTTCTCGGCAAGCTCGCAGAAGAGTTCGTAGAGACGGTTGGCAAGCTCTGCCGGGGCGGCATTCGTAAACGACGGCCGGTTGCCGTGACGCGCGTCGGCGTAGAGCGTGAACTGGCTCACCACAAGAAGCGATCCGCCCACGTCCACAAGCGAGAGGTTGGTGCGACCGTTCTCGTCGGCGCAGATGCGAAGCTTGCGTACCTTCTCCCACATGCGCCTGGTGACGTTCTCGTCATCATTGGGGCCAACGCCGAGAAGCACGAGGTAACCTTCACCGCATGAGCCAACCTCGCTCCCGTCCACCTCGACCGACGCTCGCTCGACTCGCTGAATCAGTGCGCGCATGCTACCTGTCCAGCCCGTAGATTGCAGAGAACTTCTCGACAAGGTAGTCGGTGTAGTAGCGTGGCTCGAAGTTCTCTCCGCACGCCATGCGGATGAGTTGCGCGGAGTCCTTGGCACGGCCCCAGTGCCAGATGTTGGCGCGCAGCCACTCGCGGATGGGCGCAAGGTCTCCGGAGGCGCAGCAGCCGTCAAAGTCCACGCCCTGGCGCACCATCGCCGCCTTGAACTGCGCTCCAAAGGCACTGCCCAGCGCGTAGGTGGGGAAGTAGGCAAAGTCGCCGTCGGACCAGTGGGTGTCTTGGAGGGTTCCCTCGGTGTCGCTGGGCACCTCCACGCCCAGGTAGGAACGGTAGCGGTCTGCCCAGAGGCCGGGTACGTCCGCAGCCTTCGCCTCGCCCGAGAAGAGCAGCTGCTCAATCTCGTAGCGCACCAGGATGTGCAGGGGGTAGGTGAGCTCGTCGGCGTCGCAGCGGATGAGGCCCGGCTCCGCGCAGTTCTCGGCCATGTAGAGCTGGTGAGGCGTCATGCGGCCGAGCTGTCCGGGGAAGTGCTTGGCGAGAAGGCGCGCGAGTTGCTCGGAGAACGCCTCGCTCCTGCCCACGTAGTTCTCGAAGAAGCGCGACTGCGACTCGTGCATGCCGGAGCTGGTGCCGCCCTTGAGCGAGGTGAAGCGGTAGGCGGGGTCGACGTTCTGCTCGTACATGGCATGCCCGCCCTCGTGGAGCATGCTGAAGACGTTGGAGAGTACGTTGTCCGGGTACACGTGGCTCGCGATGGCCACGAAGCCCGTCGACGGGCCGCCCGTGTAGGGGTGCTCAGTCGAGCCGAGCCACAGGGCGTCGGTGTCCACGCCCTCGAGGCGCACCAGGTCGCGGGCAAGATCCCACTGGCGGCGCTCGTCGAAGGTGCCGTCAACCACGCGGTGGCTGGGCTTTCTCGGCGCGGCCATGCACTTGGCCAGAAGCGGGACCACGCAGGTCTTTACCTGCTTGAAGAAGGGGTCGTAGAAGGCGCGGCTCGTGCCGTGCTCGTACTGGTCGAGCCAGACGTCGTAGGGGTCTGCGTCCGGGTTCATGGCATGCGCCATGCTCACGCGGGTGGCCACGAGGCGATCGAGGTAGGGCTCGAAGCTGGCCCAGTCGTTCGCGGCCTTGGCGCGACGCCAGACGTCGTTGGCCTCGACGGCAAGACGGCAGAAGGCCGCGCGCTCGTCTGCAGGCACGCCTACCAGAGAGTTGCGGTCGCGCTTCAAGATCTTGACCTGTGCCGCGCGTGTCTCGCCGATGATGCCGGCGTTAGACTCCAGCCGGTCGAGCAGAGGGCCAACCTCCGGCGCGCAGAGCAGGCGCGTTGCCTCCTCGTCGAGGACGGCGGATGCCTCCGCGCGCTCCTCCGTGGCCTTGGGAGGGTCGATGGAGGGGCCGAGGGTCGCTATCTCGTCCAATGCGTAGCGAAGGGCGAAGCGACGGCTCTCCAGCCGGTCGAGTTCTGCCATGTCCTGCTTGGGATTGGGGAGCGCCGCGTTGATCGCGGAGGGCGCGTTGTTTGCCATGATGCCTCCAGACCGCCCCAGTGGGGCGCAAAGAGCCGACTGCACGAACTTCGAGTGTATCCCATGGCTGTGGCCACCCCGTGCGCGTGCCGGTAGCCGTTGCGTGTGCGCCGCCGATTGCGGCAGGCACCGCTCCTTCTGCGTCATGAGTCGTGCACGGTCCAAACCGTCGTGGGATGATGTGCACAGTCGCTCCCCGGTGCCGTACGCCTCGGGGGCGCATCCGACAGAGAGCCAACCGAGAGGGGAAGACATGCAAGCCGTCCTTGGCATTGACATCGGAGGAACCAGCATCAAGGCGGGGCTCTTCTCGCCCGAGGGCGACCTGCTCGAGGAGCGCAAGATCCCCACGCCCGCCCTTGTGGATGCGGAGGCGTTCGCCACGGTGACCGACGGCCTGACGCACCTCCTTGCCGCCCATGACAATACTCCCGAGGACGTCATTGCGTGTGGCTTGGACATTCCCGGCCCCGTGGCAGACGACGGCAAGGTTGGCTTCCTGCCCAACATCCAGCTCGATCCCGACGGCCTTGTTGCCGCGATCAATGCCGCGTTCCCCAATGCCGCCATCGCCTTCGTGAACGACGCGAATGCGGCCGCGCTGGGCGAGCTCTGGGCCGGCGTGGCCCATGGCGTCTCGAGCTTTGTGCTTATCGCACTTGGCACGGGCGTGGGTGCCGGCGTCGTGGTAAACGGCCGCCTGGTGGCCGGTGCGTTTGGCGCTGGTGGCGAGATTGGCCACATCACCGTTAACCCCAACGAGACCGAGACCTGTGGGTGCGGTCGCCACGGCTGCCTCGAGCAGTACGCCTCGGCTAAGGGCATCGTGAGGCTCTACCTCAATGAGTGCGAGCGCCGCGGTGTGACGCCCGTGCACGTCGAGCACGCCACCGACACGCTCTCGGTCTTCCGTGCCCTCGCCAAGGGCGACGAGTGCGCAAAGATTGCCGTGGACCAGATGTGCGAGTACCTGGCTCAGGCCATGTCGCAGGTCTCCTGTGTGGTGGACCCCGCTATGTACCTAATTGGCGGTGGCGTTGCGGGCTCGTTTGCGACCTTCGCGCCAGAGCTGCGTCGTCGCTTCCAGGCCCATGCGCTTCCTACCTGCAAGGATGTTGCCATCGAGGCAGCGTCGCTGGGCAACCAGGCAGCCATGTACGGCTGCGCGTATGAGGCGCTTGAGCTCCGCAAGCGCTCCCAGGCCGGCAAGTAGAGCAACAATCCCAGGTGCTCTCCCATACGCGCCCGTGCAGTGGGTTTCCCACCGTGCGGGCGCGTTTTTCTCTCGTCAATACCGTTGCCCCTCCCCAAGCTACCGCTAAGCAGGATTTCGAAGAGCTATTTTCGTTTTTCTTCGTTTTGTCTCGCATTTTTACGATTACGTGGTAAAGTTGTGCACAGTCTTGGGAGGAGATGTGGAGAACGGCAATCTCTTCCGCGGGAGTGGCCCTACGGGACCACAGGGATATGGCGCCGTGTGCGCCACAGGAGAGGGGAGTGAAGGTATGGCCGAAGACACGACGTACGACCTCATTGCCGCTACCGGTTGTCCAACGGGCATCGCCCACACCTACATGGCTAAGGAGGCCCTCGAGAAGGCCGCCGCAGCCAAGGGCCTCACCATCAAGGTCGAGACCCACGGGCAGGTCGGCATCGAGAACGAGGTGACCCCTGCGCAGATCAAGGCTGCAAAGGCCGTCATCGTCGCTGCCGACAAGGACGTCCAGGCCGAGCGCTTCGCGGGCAAGCCCATGGTGAGCGTCGGCGTGACCGCAGCGATCAAGGACGCCGAGGGCCTCATCGACAAGGCTCTGGCGGCCAAGGCCCAGGGCGAGCTCAGCGAGGAGGTCGCAAACGCCTCGAGCGACAACAGCTCCTCCGACGAGAAGGAGTCCGTGGGCCACATCATCTACAAGCACCTGATGAACGGCGTCAGCCACATGCTCGTCTTCGTGGTTGCCGGTGGCGTCCTCACGGCCGTCTCGTTCCTCTGGGGCATCACGTCGTTCGATTCCACCGCGGCGGACTACAACTCGTTCGCGGCAATGCTCAAGATCATCGGCGGCATCGCCATGAACCTCATGGTCCCGGTGCTCGCTGCCTACATCGCCGAGTCCATCGGCAAGCGCCCGGCACTGGTCCCCGGCTTCGTTGCCGGTATGATCGCCATCACCGGCCTGCCCGTCTCCCCTGAGACCGGCCTCATCGACGCCGGTGGCGCTGGCGTGGGCTTTGGCTTCCTCGGCGGCATCGTCGGCGGCTTTGTTGCCGGCTACGTGATCGTCGGCCTGGAGAAGCTGCTCTCCGGCATGCCCAAGAACCTTGACGGCCTCAAGGCCATCTTCCTGTACCCGCTGCTCTCCACGTTCATCACGGGCCTCATCATGCTCGGCATCTCCGGCCCCATGGCCGCGATCAACACCGGCATGATGAGCTTCCTCGAGGGCCTCGAGGCCTCCGGCCCCATCGTCCTCGGCCTGGCCATCGGCTGCATGTGCGCGTTCGACATGGGTGGCCCAGTCAACAAGGCTGCCTACGTCACCGGCACCGCGCTTCTTACCGAGGCGCTCCAGGCTGGCATCGGCACCCCGACCTACAACTTCGGCACCAACTTCATGGCCGCCGTCTCCGCCGCCTGCATCGTCCCGCCGCTGATCACCGCCTTTGCCGTCATCGTGGGCAAGAAGTACTTCTCCAAGGAAGACCACGACGCCGGTATCGTCAACATCGTCCTGGGCTGCACCCACATCACCGAGGGCGCCATCCCGTTCATGACCAAGAACATCTGGCCCGTGATGCCCATCATGATGTGCGGCTCCTCGATTGCCGCCATCCTCACCATCCTCTTCGGCGTCCACGACCCCGCGCCTCACGGCGGCTTCCTGGTCCTGCCCGTCGTTGACGGTTGGTACCTGTGGCTCATTGCAATCTTTGCTGGCGTCCTTGTTGGCGGTATTCTTTACGTCATCTTCAAGCGCAACGAATACCATAAGAACGGCGACAAGGTCGTGGAGTAAGGAGAGCGCATGAGCGAGTTCGTTCCAGCATCCCATGTCTACATAGACAACCCCGCTACGTCGGTTGATGAGGTACTGAGGTTCCTCTCCCAGACAGCCGTCTCCTATGGAGTGGCCAAGGACGCCGACAAGGTCTTCGAGGCCTTCAAGGCCCGCGAGGCCGAGGGAACAACTGGGATGATGGGCGGATTCGCCATCCCGCACGCCAAGACCGCAGAGGTCGACACGCCTACCGTCATCGTGGTGAAGTTCGCAGGGGAGGTCGAGTGGGCGACCATGGACTCCAAGCCCGTGCGCTGCGCCATCGCCCTTCTCATCCCCGATGACGGGACCCAGACGGAGCAGCTACGCCTGCTCTCGAAGGTGGCGGTCCTGCTCATGGACGCAGACTTCCGCGAGAAGGTGCTTGCCTCCGCAGACCCGCAGGAAATTGCCGGTCTCATCAACAACGGCCTCGAGAGCTAGACGGCCGGGCATCCGGTCTGAGGTTCGTGCTGGGGGACCCGTCGCCTGCGCGTCGGGTCCCCTTTCTAGTACGGCGTTATCAATCGCGTGACACGCGTCGAGAACGATCAAGGGAAGCTCAATGATTTACACACTTACCACCAACCCCGCCATCGACATGAACATCACCTCGGACACGATCTCGACCGAGCATGTCAACAGGACGCGCGACGCGGTCTACACGCCAAACGGCAAGGGCCTGAACGTCTCGTTCACGCTCAAGCACTACGGCATCGACTCCAAGATCCTGGGCTTCTTCGGTGGCTTCTCGGGCGACTACATCGTCCGCGAGGCCGACAAGATCTGCCCCGTGAAGCCGGTCCAGATCGATGGCATCACGCGCGTGAACGTCTTCCTCACCACGCCAGAGGGGGAGTACAAGTTCCCCAACGCCGGTGCCGAGGTCAACCGCGCAAAGCAGGAGGAGATGCTCTCCCTCATCCGTGGCCTGGACGACCTCGAGTGCCTCGTGGTCTCCGGCAGCCTGCCCACGGGCATCGACGCCTCGTACTACGACGAGCTCATCGAGGTGGTGCGCGAGAAGGGCGCGGAGTTCGTCCTGGACATCTCGCACAAGCACCTGCGCGAGCTCGTTGAGAAGGAGCCCCTGCTCATCAAGCCAAACGACGAGGAGGTTGCCGCCATCTTCGGCGTGGACGTGAAGAGCGAGAGGGACATCGTCTCCGCGCTCCATGCCATCCACGACGCCGGTGCCAAGAACATCCTCCTCACGCTGGGCGGCGAGGGCGCGTACTTCTTCAACGGCGAGCACGTCTGGCATGCGAACGCCGCCAAGGTCGACGTCCTCTCGACGGCATGCGCCGGGGACGCCACGCTCGCGAGCTTCCTCTCGGTGTGGCTGCCCAACCGCGACCAGGTAGAGCCGGCGCTCACACGAGCCATGGCAACGGGCGCCAACGTCGCCATGAGCGCGGGTCTCGGCGACTTTGCCCTTGTCGACAGCTTTGCACAATCTATCAGCGTTGACCTGGTGGAGTAGAGTCCATGAATTCGACCAAGAGCCCGCGGATGCTCGCCGCAGAGCGGCAGAGGTACATCCTCGACATGATCCACGAGAGCGGAACCGTCTCCGTCGTCCAGATCTGCGAGCACTGCGGGGTCTCCTCCGTGACCGCCCGCACCGACCTTGACACCATGGAGCGCGAGGGGCAGCTCAAGCGTACCCATGGGGGAGCGGTGCCCGTGACGCAGCTCGTCATTCCTGCGGTCCCGCAGCGCGTGCACAAGAACGCCCGTGCCAAGCAGGCAATTGGCAGGCGTGCCGCGGAGCTTGTGGAGGATGGCGAGACGATTCTCGTGGGCTCCGGAAGCACGACCCTCGCATTCCTGCACTGCCTGGGCGAGAAGCGCGGCATCACGATCATCACCAACGACGTCAACGGCCTCATCTACATCGAGCAGTTCCTCCCGCAGGCCACCCCCGCGTGCACGGGCGGCATCCTCGGTCGCGAGTACCGCCACTTCGCCGGGCCCATGGTGGCCTCGTCTCTCTCGGACATCTACATCGACAAGGTCTTCCTTGGCGCGGACGGCTTCGAGCCAGACTTTGGCTTCCTCGCCGAGTTCGAGCGCACGGCGACCACAAAGGTCGAGTTCATGCGCCATGCGAGAAAGACCATCATCCTCATGGACGCCTCCAAGGTCGGCGCGGCCCGTTCGTTCGTGCGCTTTGCCTCCCCGACTGACGTCGACACTGTCATCATGGATAAGGATCCCGGTGGCATTGTGGCAAAGGCGACGGCGGGCGAGGGCGGCACGAGCCGCGTGGTGATTGCGTAGCGGCTTCACGACTGGTGCCTAAGGCACCCGCTGCCCCCCGAGAAATGGGGTAGGAACCAGCATGTCCCATGTGAGGAAGGGTTCTGCGCGGGTTGCTGGGAGGAGGCAGGCTGACCAGGGGCCGCACATGGTGCGCAAGAAGGTTTTCTTCGCGTTTGCCGTGGCGTTCATGGTGGCCGTGATGGTCGTGGGATTCATTCTCGAGAACAGCGTGAGCCTGGTGGTCACGAGGCTCTTCGGCACGCTCGTTGACGCGCCTTCCGAGGCTGCCGTCACGGCGACCAATGACTCTGCGCGGGCGCTTGCCAGCGAGGTCGAGGCCCAGGGGGCAGTCCTTCTCGCCAACGATGGCACGTTGCCCCTTTCGAGTGACGCCACCAGGGTGAACGTGTTTGGGTGGGCGTCCACGGACTGGCAGGGCGGCGGCTCTGGCTCCGGGTGCGTGACCTCGGTGGAGACAGACCTCATCTCGGCGCTGAACGACGCCGGCATCGAGACGAACACCGAGCTAACGGGCATGTACCAGGACTTCCGTGCTGCCGGGAAGCGTCCCAAGACCCTTTCGAGCAAGCCCGAGGAGTCGAGCGTGCTCTTTGAGCCCTCGATTGCGGACCGCACGTGCTACACGGAGGAGCTGCTGCGAGACGCGCGGGACTTCTCGGACACCGCCATCGTGGTGCTGCAGCGCTACGCGGGCGAGAGCAACGACATGCCGCTCGTCCAGTACAAGGTGAACGAGAAGAACGGCTCGGTGGTCACGGACGCCACCAGGACCTCCCTCGACCTCTCGACCGAGGAGGAGGCGCTTCTCGCCTACGTTGGCGCGACGTACGAGAACGTCATCGTGGTTGTGAACTCGGCAAACCCTATGGCGCTGGGAGCCCTCGAGTCCACGCCCGGCATCGACGCGGTGCTCCTCGCGGGCTATACCGGCCAGCACGGAGCCGAGGCGCTGCCCCGTATCTTGTGGGGGGAGGTAAACCCGTCCGGCCGCACGGTGGATACGTACGCGTATGACCTCTCGTCCGCCCCGAGCTACGCGAGCGCAAGCGAGCACGTGGGTGCCTACACGCAAGCCGACGGCCTCTATCCCGCGGATGGTACCCTCAACGGCAACTTCTCGCTGCCGGAGGGCTACGACCAGGTCTCGTACGTGGACTACTCCGAGGGCATCTACGTGGGCTACAAGTGGTACGAGACGGCGGACGCCGAGGGCTTCTGGGACGGCGTGTCCAACGAGCACGGCACGGGCTACGAGGGCGTGGTCCAGTACCCGTTTGGCTACGGGCTCTCCTACACGACGTTCGACTGGAAGGTGGTCGACGCACCGCCACAGGGTTCGACGCTTGGCGATGAAGCCTCGGTCACCGTTCGCGTCACCAACACCGGTGACGTTGCAGGGCGAGACGTGGTCGAGCTCTACTGCAGCGCGCCCTATACGGCAGGCGGCATCGAGAAGAGCTCTGTGGTGCTGGGAGACTACGCCAAGACGGACCTTCTCGCCCCAGGCGAGTCCGAGGATGTGACGCTTTCCATGACGGCACGTTCCATGGCGAGCTACGACTGCTATGACGCAAACGGCAACGGCTTTACCGGGTGGGAGCTTGATCCTGGTACCTACACCCTCACACTGCGCCACGATGCCCATGCCGTTGACGATGCCGCGGGGGCAACAATCGAGCTCTCGCTTCCCGAGGGGCGGCACTATCCCACGGACGAGAAGACCGGGGCAGAGGTCACCAACCGCTTCACCGGGGCGAGCGCAGTGGATGGCGTGAGCCTGGACGGGCTTGGCACGGGGCAGGACATCGCGTACCTCTCCCGTGCTGACTTTGCGGGGACCTACCCCGCAGTCGCGTCGTCGCGACCAATGCCAACGGGCGTCGCGGCGCTCAACCTCTACTCGGATGACGAGCGCGATGCCGATGACGCGCGGAATGCAACGATGCCCACGACCGGTGCGAGAAACGGCCTTGCCATCGAGCGGATGGGCGTGATCACGGGACTAGGGCGCAAGCTCGGCTCAAACTACGACGACCCGCAATGGGACTCCCTTCTCGACCAGCTCACCGTTGCCGAGATGGAGCAGCTGGTGACCAACGCGTACTCCGGCGCCTCCCCGCTCCCCTCGGTGGGGAAGGCCTCCGAGACGCGAGAGCTTGACGGTCCGGCGCAGATCGGGAGCTTCGTGCCGACCAACCCGGGGACCGGTTTTCCCTGCGCCGTCGTGCTCTCGCAGACCTGGAACCCTGAGCTTGCACGGCAGGTGGGGTTTGCCTGCGGGGAGCAGGCGGCGCAGCGCGGGCTCTCCGGCTGGTATGCGCCGTGCGCGAACCTCCACCGCACGCCCTTTGGCGGCCGCGACTACGAGTACTACTCCGAGGACCCGCTCCTTGTGGGACAGACCTGCGGAAACGTCGTGGCCGGCGCGCGTGACGCGGGCGTGTACTGCTACGTGAAGCACCTTGCCCTCAACGACGGGGAGGCCTACGTCTATCGCGACGGCGTCTACACGTGGCTCTCCGAGCAGGCGCTCCGCGAGACCTACCTCGAGCCGTTCCGAACCATCGTGGAGGACTTCGGCGGGACGGCGCTCATGAGCTCGTACAACCGCGTTGGTGCGGTATGGGCCGGCGGGAGCGAGGCGCTGCTCGCGGGCGTGCTGCGCGGCGAGTGGGGCTTTCATGGTGTGGTGGTGACGGATTTCTCAGACCATGTTGCATACATGAACGGCGACCAGATGCTTCGCCATGGCGGGGACCTCTGGATGCAGATGTCCGGTGGGTCTCTCAGCTCAAATCCGAGTTCTGCGAGCTACGTAAGCGAACTGCGCCGAGCAACCAAGGACTTCCTGTACGCATACCTTGACGCCCGCGTGGCAAACGAGAGCTACGTGGATGCCACGGGCGACCTCCCTGCCGCACGGCCGAGAAGCTCGACCATCACGACGCCTGGCTCGACTCTCCTCAACGTGCTGCGCGTGGTCTCGGTGGCACTCGTGGGAATTGCCACATGGCGCCTTGTGGTGGGGATTAGGAATAGGCGTGCCGAGAAGGCCTAGGGATTCGGTTCGGTTAAGAGCAAGCGGCCCGGACGGGGGAAGCCGTCCGGGCCGCTTTTGCGCTATGCGCGAGGATTACCCGCTTACGCCTTGTTTGTGGAGCCCAGGTTGTCCATGTGGGAGGCGACGACCTTGTAGATCTCCTCCATGCCGGGCTTCGAGGGCTTCTTGGGGTCGAAGTTGTTGGGATTCTCGGCCATGTACCCCATGAAGCCACGGGTGAACGCCTGGCGCAGCTCGGTGGCATAGTTCACCTTGCAGATGCCGTTCTTGATGGCCTCGGCGACCTGGTCGTCGGGCACGCCGGAGGTGCCGTGAAGGACCAGCGGCACGTCGACGCGGTTGCGGATCTCCTTGAGGACGCCCTGCTCGATGTGCGGGGTGCCCTTGTAGACGCCGTGTGCGGTGCCAACGCCAACGGCAAGCGAGCTGCACTTGGTGCGGTTTACGAACTCCTCGGCCTCATCGGGATCGGTGTAGGGGTTCTCGCCCTTGACCGCCGGGCCATCGTCCTCCTTGCCGCCGACCTTGCCAAGCTCGGCCTCGACGGGCACGCCCATGGCAATGGCGACCTTGGTCACGCTCTCGGTGAGGGCCATGTTGTCCTCGAAGGGCACGTGGGAGCCGTCGATCATGACGGAGGTGTAGCCGGCGCGCAGGGCCTGCATGCAGCGGTCGAAGCCGTCACCGTGGTCGAGGTGGAGTGCCACGGGGACGCTGGCGTTCTCGGCTGCGACGCGCACCATGGCGGCGAAGTAGTCGAGGCTGGCGTACTTGATGGTGCCCGGGGTGGTCTGCATGATGACGGGGGAGTGCTTGTCCTCGGCGGCCTTGATGACGGCCATCACGAACTCGAGGTTCTCCACGTTGAACGCACCCACGGCATAGTGGCCGGCCTGGGCGTCGAGCAGCATTTCCTTGGTTGTGACGAGCATCGCGCTCTCCCTTCACGTTCCCACGGGCTGTGCCGTGGGGCTTCCTTATCTGCAACGCGATTGTATCGTGCCTGCTTGCAGACGTGGTCTTGGGCAAATGGCGGTGCTGGTCAGCAACGAAAAGCGACCGCAAGGCGCCGGTGGCCGCAGACGTCCGGAAGGGCTCCCCAGGGCTTTCCAAAACGCAGAAAAGAAAGAATTCTGCTTGTGATATCTTTCTTTTAGACAAAGAGAAGGAAACACAGTTTGCACACATGCGTAGCGGGATTGATTTGCCGGGCAGTGGGATTGATTTACCGGGCAACTTAATCCCACCGGGCAACTTAATCCCGCGTGGAATCGAAATGCCGGGCAACTTAATCCCGCGGGCGAGGAGGAGCACATGACCGAGTTTGCAGAGGAGAGGCGCGCGGCAATTCTCTCGATGCTTGAGAGAAACTCATCCGTGCAGGTTGCCGAGGTGGCAGATGCCCTTGGCGTGTCTCGCGTCACCGCGCGAGCAGATCTTGATGCCCTCGCACGCGACGGCAAGCTGCGCCGCACGCACGGCGGCGCGGTCTCGCTTGCGCGCACGCTCACGGTGTCGATACAGGATCTTCGCGTGAACGTGAACGTTGAGGCCAAGCGAGCCATCGCGCGCGTTGCCGCCACGCTCGTCGAGCCGGGCCAGGCGGTGCTTGTGGACACAGGCACCACTGGCCTCGAGCTTGTCCGTGCCCTCGGCGAGCGCGGAGAGGTCACCATCGTGACGGCAGACCTCACCATCGCAGACTACGTTGACCGCTCGATGCCCTCGGCAGAAGTCGTGCTCCTGGGCGGCGCGCTCAGGAAGGGGCATCGCTACACCTCGGGCGCCGTGGCGGTGCAGGCCCTCTCGATGCTTCGGCCCGACGTCGCCTTCGTGTGCCCCACGGCCTTTGCTCCAGGCCGTGGCTTCATGACCGGCTACGAGGGCATGGCCGAGCTAAAACGGGCGTTCCTCTCGTGCGCGGGCAAGACCTGCGTGCTCATGGATGCGAGCAAGGTGGGCGCACGTGGCCTCTTCTTTTTTGGCGACGTGGGCGACGCCGACGTCATCGTAATGGAAAAAGACCCCGAGGGAGCCGTTGCGGGCTGCCTCGGGGACCTGCCTACCCAGCTTCTCCTGGCAGGAGGGATAGGGGAGTAGGGCGAGAAGGACGTGGGCTTCTCGCCCCCTACGCAACGCGCTCCACGTGGGTGCCGTCCATGAGCCCGCGAGCGACCTCCATGTCGAAGTGGCCGGTCGAGGCGGACATGCAGTTGGCACTCGCGCAGGACATCGCATAGCGCAGCTGCTCGGCGGGCTCCATGCCGCGTGCCATGGCCACGGCGAACGCGCCGACTATGGTGTCTCCGGCGCCGACGGGGTTAACGACCTCGATCTTAGGCGCGATTCCACGGAAGGTCCCAGCGCCACAGGCCATGACGGCGCCATCTCCGCCAAGGGAGACAACCACCTGCTCGATTCCGCGTTCGTGTAGCTCGCGGGCGGCACCTATGACCTCGTCGACCGAGGCGACCTTGCGGCCCAGGATCTGGCCGATCTCGTCTGTGTTGGGTTTCACCATAGTAGGAAGTGCCTCGATGCTGCGCTTGAGCGTCTCTCCGGACGTGTCAAGGACGCATGGCTTGCCCAGCGAACGCACGAGCTTGATGAGACGCACGTAGGTGTCCGCGGGCAGGCCCTTGGGGAAGCTTCCGCTCATTGTGACCACGTCCGCACGGGAGACAAGCGAGGAGAGGCACTCCTCAAGGGTGGCAAGCTCGCCCGCAGTCACCTCGCGGCCGGGCTCGAGGAACTCCGTGGAGAGGCCGTCGGGCTCGAGGACGTTCACGCAGCATCGCGTCTCAGTTGCCACCTCGACAAAGTCGTGGGGGATGCCGTCGCGGTCGAGAAGCTCGCAGAGGAGCCTCCCGTTGTTGCCTCCCACAAAGCCTGTGGCAAGAACCTCTTCGCCGCACGTGGCAACGGAGCGGGAAGCGTTGAGCCCCTTTCCGCCGGCGTTGTCGATGCACTCGGCAACGCGCATGACGGTGCCGCGTTCGAGGGTGGAGGAGATGCGGTACGCCTTGTCGATCGAGGTGTTGAGCGTGACGGTGAGAATCATGGCGTTCCTCTCTGTGTTCTGGGGTGCAATGTTAATACCAGTTGCTGAAAAAGCGGAGCCATCAATCGAGTGTTTGTCTGTTGGTAACAACCACTGGATATACCAGAAATAGAACCTGACTATGCGAGAAATCTTATGAGAAGGTTGGCTGGTACCGCAAAATAAGTACCACTACCTGCGGTAATACACCGTGACCGATATGATTTCCGCCGCGAACGGCATTCATCGAAACATAACCATTTTTTCTCTGGACTAAATGCGGAGGTCTTGTAAAGTGGCCTTAGTTGAAACGTGGTAATAACCAGTAACCGAGAAGCACGACGGGCGTAACAAAGAGGTTCCCTCCCGGAACCAAAAGTCTTCTAACCTGAGTTCCGTGATGAAGACACCGTCAGAGGAGGATGCGCATGGTCGGATTTGTGCTCACTGGTCACGGGGACTTCTCCGTGGGACTCGCAAGCTCCGTCAAGATGATCGCTGGCCCGCAGGAGGAGTTCGACGTCATTCCGTTCCACGAGGACGAGGCGGGCGAGTTCCCGCAGCAGCTTGCCGACGCCATCGCGGCCTCTTCCGAGCGCAACGACGGCGTGATCGTCTTCTGCGACCTTATGGGTGGCACGCCATTCAACCAGGCCATGATGAACACCCAGGCAGTCCCTGGTGTCGAGGTCATTGCTGGCACCAACCTGCCCATGCTCCTCGAGGTTCTCACCACCCGCACGCCCGAGTCCACCACGCAGGAGCTTCTCGACTGCGCGGTCGAGGCGGGCAAGCAAGGCGTCGTCCACATGGTTCTCACCGTCGACGACGAGTCCGACTCCGACGACCTGGGCCTGTAATGGACTTCTGGCAGAGCGTCCTTTCCGCCTGCGCGGCGCTGCTCATCCTCATCGCCATCATGGGCGTCGTCTATGCGATCTACAGTGCGGTGAAGGCCAAGAAGCAGAAGGCCTACTTCGCAGAGCTCCATGCCAGCCTCAGGAAGGGGCAGCGCGTTGCCTTCGCAGGCGGGCTGTACGGCAAGCTGGTGCGCGTTGGCGAGGAGACCTGCGACGTCGAAGTCAAGTCCGGCGCGGTCATCGAGGTCTCGAGGTACGCGATTCAGGAGATTTCGAGGTAGCGCACACCGCCCGCCTGGGCTGGTTCGTTCTAGTCGAGAAGGAAAACCCTCGCCCGCATGACGCGGGCGGGCACGAGAAAGGGGAAGCAAGCATGGCTGAGCCCAACATTCTTCTTACCAGGATCGACAACCGCCTGATTCACGGCCAAGTCGCCACCCAGTGGACAAGCTCCATTGGCGCGAACCTCATCCTTGTTGCCAACGATGACGTTGCAGCCAACAAGATGCGCCAGAAGCTCATGGACATGGCCGCGCCGCAGGGCGTCGCCACCAGGTACTTCTCGATCCAGAAGACCATCGACGTCATCCACAAGGCCGCTGCCCGCCAGCTCATCTTCCTGATCGTCGAGAACCCCGAGGACGCGCTGCGCCTCGTCAAGGGTGGCGTGCCCATCAAGAAGCTCAACATCGGCAACATGCACATGTCCGAGGGCAAGCGCCAGGTCGCAACCTCCGTCGCCGTGAACGACGAGGACGTCGCCGCCTTCCGCGCGCTCCAGGAGGCTGGAGTCGAGCTCTCGATCCAGCGTGTCCCGAGCACTCCGGTCGAGGCGACCTCGAAGCTCTTCGAGTAGCTCCTAGGCATTCCGCAACAACCTAGTTTGATCGTTCGCGCCCGTGAGGGACGGGTGCTGGCGATAGCTCTATCTCTATCCGTGGCACGTGGTAGTAGGAACCATAGGAAAGGAGGAACAAGGATGGAATACTCAGCTCTCCAGGTGATCTTGGTCTTCATCGTCACGTTCATCGCGGCAATCGACCAGTTCAGCTTCCTCGAGTCTCTGTATCAGCCGATCGTCACCGGTATGGTGATCGGCCTCATCCTTGGCGACGTGCAGACCGGCCTCATCGTTGGTGGCACGTACCAGCTCATGACGATTGGCAACATGCCAATCGGAGGTGCCCAGCCGCCCAACGCGGTCGTCGGTGGCATCATGGCAGCCATTCTGGCAATCACCCTCAAGCTTGACCCGAATGCCGCTGTCGCCACTGCCATTCCGTTCTCCCTGCTTGGCCAGTACGGCGTCACCCTGATCTTCACGATCATGTCGCCGCTCATGTCCAAGTGCGACCAGTACGCCGCCGAGGCTAACCCCAAGGGCATCGAGCACATCAACTACCTCTCGATGTGCCTGCTCGGCCTCATCTTTGGCGTCGTTGTCACCCTGTTCTTCATCGGCGGCCAGGCCGTCGGCTCCGCCGTCGTTGCCGCCATCCCCAAGTGGCTGAGCAATGGCCTCTCCGCTGCCGGTGGCATGATGCGCTTCGTCGGCTTCGCAATCCTGCTCAAGTTCATGATGAACCGTGACATGTGGGGCTTCTACTTCATGGGCTTTGGCCTCGCGATTATCGTCTCCGGCATCTCCAGCCTGGCGACCCCGGCCCTCTTGATCCTTGCCCTTATCGGCTTTGGCTTCGCCTACTGGGACTACCAGCAGAACACCGAGCTCAAGGGTTCCGTTGCCGTTGCTGCTGACACCGATGGAGGTGAGGAAGATGGCATCTAATGAGACCACTCAGGCCGTCAATCGTTTCGAGGGCGTGACCGAATACCAGAACCTCACACCCGCCGCCGACCTCGACCAGAAGACGCTCAACAAGATGGCGTGGCGCTCCTGCTTCCTGCAGGCGTCCTTCAACTACGAGCGCATGCAGTCCGCAGGCTGGCTCTACTCCATCCTCCCCGGTCTCGAGAAGATTCACGCGGACAACAAGGAAGACCTCGCGCTCTCGATGACCCACAACATGGAGTTCTTCAACATCCACCCGTTCCTCGTCACCTTCGCCATGGGCATCATCCTGTCCATGGAGCAGAAGAAGGTCGACATCCCCACGATCCGCGCCGTCCGCGTCTCCCTCATGGGCCCGCTCGGCGGCATCGGCGACGCCATCTTCTGGATGACGCTCGTGCCAATCCTGGCAGGCATCACCTCGAACATGGCCATCGCGGGCAACATCTTTGGCCCCATCCTGTTCCTGGTCGTCTTCAACATCATCCAGTTCGCGCTGCGCTTCGGCCTCATGAACTGGTCCTACAAGATGGGCATGAACGCGCTCGACACCCTCATGGATCACATGAAGGCGTTCACCCGCGCGGCCTCCATCCTCGGCGTCTTCGTGGTTGGCTGCCTCACCGTCACCATGGGCGGCACGCAGATCAACCTCACGATTCCCAACGGCTCCACCCAGGCCTACGTTGCGCACACCGCGACCGTCCCCACCGAGGACGTGAGCAAGTTCGAGGTCATCTCCAAGGACGCCGACGGCACCACGCTCTCCGGTATGGTTGACGCCGCGGGCAACCCCCTGGCCACCACCGACGCCAACGGCAACGCCGTGACCGCTGGTGCGACCGACCTTGGCAACGGTATGAGCGAGGTCACCTACATGGAGACCGTCACCTCGCCCGTCAACGTCGACATCGCCAAGATCCTCGACAGCATCTGCCCCAAGCTTGTCCCGCTCGCGCTGGTCATGCTCCTGTACTACCTGTTCTCCAAGAAGAACTTCACCCCCATCAAGGGCATAGTTCTCGTACTGATCATCGGTATTGTTGGTGCCGGCTTCGGAGTCTGGCCGAGCATCTGGGGCTAAGCCCTACAATTGCTGCGTGCCCGGGGGCGGCCCGCCGCCCCGGAATCCGGATTCCCGGCACGCGTGCACAGCAGATTCCATGGCAACAGGCGGCGCGGGTACGCTTACGCGTGCTCGCGCCATTTTCAGGACGGTGAGGACATGACCCCCATCTCGCGAAAGCAGCCGCTCTACGACCAGCTCGTCGACCTTCTTCACGAGAAGATCGAGAACGAGATGGGCCCCGGAGACATGCTCCCGTCCGAACGCGAGCTTTGCGAGACGTACGGCCTCTCGCGCACGACCGTGCGGCTGGCCCTTGCAGAGCTCGAGCGCCAGGGGCTCGTGACCAGGCAGCACGGCCGCGGCACCTTCGTGTCCGAGTCCGTGCGCGAGGCGACGAACCTCATGGGCACGTACAGCTTCACCGAGCAGATGAAGAGCATGGGGAGGGTCCCCACAACAGTGGTGCTCGAGTTCGATACCAGGGAGGCACCAAAGCACATAGCTGCCTGTCTGGGACTGCGTATAGGCGACCCCGTTATACGCATGAAGCGCCTGCGCGCCGCCGATGGCATCCCCATGATGGTCGAGCGCACCTACCTGCCGGCGTCCGAGTTTCTCGGCCTCTCCCGGAGGGACGTGGAGGCACAGCCGCTCTACGACATCATGGAGAAGGTCTACCACGAGACTATCCGCGTGGCGGAGGAGGAGTTCTGCGCAAGCGTTGCCCGCAAGGACGACGCGGAGCTTCTCGGCATCGGCGAGGCTGCCCCCGTGCTCAAGCTCTACCGCACCACCTTCAACGTGAAGAACACGGCCATCGAGTACACCAAGAGCGTTGCTCGAGCCGACCAGTTCAGATACAAGGTCTCACACTATCGGGGCTAGGGAAGGCCCCCGAGAGGAGAAGAACATGTTCGAGAAGGACGGGGCGACGCTCACGTCGATGGGTGCCCAGATCACCACCAAGGAGATCATGCAGCAGCCGGACCTGTGGGAGGGCACGCTTAAGATCTACGAGGACAACCTCGGGGCCATCGAGGACTTTCTCGCCAAGGCACGTGCGCTTGGTGGCGCCCGCCGCACCCGCGTGATCTTCTGCGGTGCCGGAACCTCGGCGTACGTGAGCGACACGCTCGTGCCGTACCTGCGCCGCGTTGGTGACAACGAGGCCTTCGAGTTTGCGCCCGTGGCCACGACCGACGTGGTATGCGCCCCCCTCGACTACGTGCGTCCCGAGGACCCTACGGTCATGGTGTCCTTTGCCCGCAGCGGTAACAGCCCCGAGAGCATGGTCGCCTACGAGCGCGTGGGGCAGGTCGCCAAGGACCTTCTCTACCTCAACGTGACCTGCGCTCCCGAGGGCAGGCTCGCCCAGGAGTCCAAGGACGACGAGCGCGCTCTCACGCTACTCATCCCGGGCGCGAACGACAAGGGCTTTGCCATGACGGGCAGCTACTCCTGCATGCTGCTCCTCTCGGCGCTGATCTTTGACCAGGCCTCCATCGAGGACAAGCGTGCCTGGGTCGCCCGTGCCGCCAAGATGGGCCGCGATGTGGTTGCCCGCGAGCCCCAGATCAAGGCGTGGGTAGACCGCGACTTCGACCGCGTGACCTACCTGGGCTCCGCCTCGCTCTCCGGCCTTGCCCGCGAGGGGCAGCTCAAGATCCTGGAGCTCTGCGCCGGCCGCATCGCGACCTCGTTCGATTCCTCGATGGGCTATCGCCACGGACCCAAGTCCTTTGTCAACGAGAAGACCCTCGTGTTCGACTTCGTGAGCAACGATCCCTACACCCGCCAGTACGACCTCGACATCCTGAACGAGATCAAGGGCGACGAGATCGCGCTTGCCACCGTGGGCATCCAGCAGAGCACTGGCAGCGACTTTGAGGGCGAGAAATTCTCGTTTGACGGCGACCTGCTCCTCCCCGAGGTCTACCTCGCGCTCCCGTACGTGATGTTCGCGCAGACCGTCGCGATTAACGCCTCCGTCAAGGTTGGCAACACCCCCGACACCCCGTCGCCCACCGGTACCGTGAACCGCGTGGTCAAGGGCGTAACCATTCACCCGTTTAGCCTGTAGTCCTGCTTCGGTGTGGGGAGCCTGGGGTATACCTTGGTTAACTTGTCCCCGCACCGAGGGCTTTGCCCTGGAAGGAGAGATCATGGCAACGTATGCGGTTCATGCCGCTCACTTCGTTCTCCCCGGTAGGCTCACCGGAGAGGGCTACCTCACCATCGTGGACGGCCGCTTCGGCTCCTTCTCGACCGAGAAGCCGGACTGCGAGATCGTGGACTACGCAGGAGCCTACGTTGGTGCCGGCCTTGTTGACACCCACATCCACGGCTTCCACAACCACGCGACCACCGACATCGACCCCGCTGGCATCAACGACGCCTCCGTGGCGCTCGCGCAGCGTGGTACCACCGCCTGGCTGCCCACGACGTTCACCGACTCGGCCGAGAACATCGGCAACCAGTGCGAGACCATCGCGGATGCCGTGGACGCGCGCGACGAGGGCTTTGTTGGCGCTCGCATCCCCGGCATCTTCCTCGAGGGACCCTTCTTCACCGAGAAGCACAAGGGCGCCCAGAACCCCAAGTACCTCGTGCCCCCCTCGTACGACGTCTTCGAGGAGTGGCAGCGCCGGGCGCGCGGCCTAATCTGCAAGAGCGCGCTTGCTCCCGAGTACCCCGAGGCGCTCGAGTACATCTCGCGCCTCTCCGCCGAGGGCGTTGTGACCGCACTTGGCCACACCGATGCCACGTACGAGCAGAGCATCGCTGCCGTCGATGCCGGCGCCACCGTCTTTGTGCACACCTACAACGGCATGCGCGGCCTGCACCAGCGTGAGCCGGGCGTTCTCGGCTGCGCGATGACCACGGACGAGACCTATGCGGAGCTCATCTGCGACGGCCACCACGTGCAGCCCGCCGCGTGCGCGGCGCTCGTGCGAGCCAAGGGCTGGGAGCACGTCGTTCTCATCACCGACTGCCTTGCCTGCGGCGGCATGCCCGAGGGCAACTACATGAGTGGCGGCCTGCCCGTCGTCATGAAGGACGACCTGTGCTACCTGGCCGACATGAGCAGCATCGCCGGCTCGGTGCTCACGCTGGCAAAGGGCGTGAAGAACATGGTCGACTGGGGCATCGTGACGCCCGAGCAGGCCATCCGCATGGGCAGCGAGGTTGCTGCGCGCTCTGCAGGCGTGGATGACGTTTGCGGCAGCATGCTGCCCGGGCGCAACGCCGACTTCAACGTCTACGCTGCCGACATGTCGCTGGCGGCGACGTACGTTGGCGGCAAGCTGGTGCCCGTGGAGTAGGGGGGCGGCGCGCCTCTCTCGCCCCGCGGCGCCCGAAGGCCCGTTTCCGCGGCTGATACGTACGAAAGCCCCTCTCCGGCGTCATTTCGACGCCGGAAGGCCCTTCTCGTACGGATTCCCGCCCGAAGTCCCCCTTCCGGCGCCGTTTTCTCGCCGGAGGGCGCGTTCCCGCAGCGATCGCGTACGGAACCTTCGCTCCGGCGTCATTTCGGCGCCGGAAGGCCCTTCTCGTACGGATTCCCGCCCGAAGTCCCCCTTCCGGCGCCGTTTTCTCGCCGGAGGGGCGTTATCTCTCCGTGGTGGCCCCGCTTTCCGTTGTCGGCTGTCGCGCCAGTCCCCTCGCTGCTGAGGATGGCTTCTTTTTTTACCGGCTACGGTGACCTGCGGAAACGCAACCGACGTTTAAAAAAAGAACCTATTTCTGCGGATTGATGCCGATAGGGGGAACGGCGGGTGTCAGGTCGACTCCGATGGGATGGCTGGTGAAGACGAGACCCCCTGGCACCGGAAGCGCCAGGGGGTCTCGTGACGTGATGTCTCCGCTACTGCTGCACCTGCACGCCCGTTTCGAGAAGGCGCTGGCTCACGCGTGCCTGCACCTCGATGTAGTAGGCGTCATCCGCGTCGCTGAGCGTGCTCTCGTCAACGGCGGAGATACGCTGAGCCCAGTCGGCCTCCTGCTGCACGAGGTCGGTGTAGTCCGCGAGCATGCTTGCATGGTCGGCGGCGCTTGCGCCGGTATACTTGACCATGAAGTCGCAGTACTTGTCCATGAATTCCTCGTAGGAGGCCATCATCTCCTTGAACTCCGGGGTTACGATCGACGCGTCCGCCGTCGTGGAGGAGTCCGTCGAAGCAGGGCTGGACGCCGCATCGCTTTCGGCTGAGCTTGCGTCTGAGACGTCGACTCTAATAGACACAACGTTGGCGCCCTTGTAGTCTACGCGGAGCTTGGCGCCATCTGCGTTTTTCGCCTGATAGTACGTATCGCCACTGCTGTAGTCCACGTCAAAGCCGGCTTCCTTGCACTGCGCGGCGTATGCCGAGAAGGCATCCTTGTCCATGCCTCCAACGTTGACCTGGTAGAGTTTGGAACTGTCGTTCACTATCGAACCCTGCGTGGATGGAGGAGCGGGAAGCAGCGATCCCGGGCCGCTCGTGGGCCAGGTGATGGTGCTCATCTCGTCAGGCGCCTCGAGATGGACGGTGAGCTCCTCCTTGCGTTCGTAATAGGTGAGCGAGAGCTTGTATCCCTTCTCGTTAAAGGCGGCGTAGCCAATGCCTATCTGGTCAGCGTCGACCGTGAAGCCCTTCTCCTTGCAGGCGTCCACGTAGCTCGAGTAGTCGCTGCTCGAGTACTCGGCAAGCGTTGCGGAGAATGCGGTGTCAGAGTTGATTTCGACCTTGCCCTTGTCCGTACCAGGCTCGGGAAGCATCGTCGCAAGCCCGCTCGTGGGCCAGTCAAGCTTGGAGTTCTTGGCGTCCCTCGAGTTGCCCCTGAAACGGGTGACCATAAAGATAGCAATCAAAGCAATAATCACGAGAAGGACGATCTTGCCCTTGCCGCCCTTCTTTCCCTTGGGCACCCCACTGCCAGACGATGTCCCGGACCCGCCTGCGCCATTGGCCTTCTCCCATTCCATGGATGCCCCTTTCTCGTGCTTGAACTTGGGTTTATTGGATTGCGCGACTGCTGAACCAATTCTGAGAAGGGGCATTGGCCATTACCTCAGTTGCCAGCTGAATTCCGCGACCGGTTTTCAGTTGGCAACTGAGGTAATTCTCGGCGTGCTTCCTAAGATTGGTTCTGCTGGTGCCTTGGCGTACATCGAGGCAAGCGTGTCCGACCTCTGGGGTGATCATGAAGTCCTACAACCTTGAGCGGGGGGAGTTTGTCGTTCTGCAGCGCAGTGACGTCAGCCTTGTGAGCGAGGAGGGAAGGGACCCCCTGGACGAGGTCGTGCTCACCAACAAAAGCCTGGTTCTTGCCGTAACCGTGCCCGACGGAGCCTTTAGAACAGCTCGCTACCTCAAGCGGCTTCCGCTCGAGCAGGCGCTGGATGACCTGGGGGTGCCGCGTACCGCGGTGACCAAGGTCGACAACAGCTACGTCCTTAACGTCGCGTTTTCTGACGAGACCGTCTCGCTGTGCTTTGCCGGTGGTTCCGCAGGCGCCGCCAGGCGCTGGGAGCAGGCCATTTCGAGCGCTGCCGTAGGTGACCTGGACAGCATTGGCGCAGACGGCGAGACGGCTGACATGCTGGGCGACCTGTTGGAAGAGGCCAAGGGTACCTTTGGGGCGCTATTTGGGGGTACGGGACATCCGCGCAAGAAGGCCGAGCTGCCCAAGCGTCCCATGACCGTTACCAAGCGCTGCATGGGATGCCATGCGCCAATCGTTGGGCGCAAGGGATCGGTGGTCACCTGCGGCTATTGCGACACCAAACAGACCCTCTAGGCCAGTGAGGAGAGAACCATGGGCATCATCGACGCGGCGTTTGACTCCATTGGCGGTGTCTTCTCGGATCAGTGGAAAGACGTTATCACCGCTGGCCACTTTGACGAGCACACGCTTGTGACGCCGGGGGTGCGGCGAAACTCCCAGAACGGGCGCGGAGGCAACTACGGTGCTGAGGACATCCTCTCAAACGGTTCGATAATCTATGTGCCTGAGAACACGGCGGCGTTTGTCTTCAGCCAGGCGGGCATCGAGCAGGTCATCACGACGCCAGGGGGCTACGAGTACCGAAATGGCCAGGCAAGCGTCTTTGACGAGAAGGACCGCGCCGAAGGTGGACTTGGCAAGATCTTTGTCCAGCAGGCTGCAGAGCGAATCGGCTTTGGCGGCATGTCGCCCGACAGCAAGCGCGTTGCCTTCGTCAACCTTCGCGAGCTGCGCGGCATTCGCTTTGGGACACATGGCCCGCTTGCGTACAACGACCTCTACTACGGGGCTGACCTCGAGATCTACGCCTACGGCATGATGAGCGTAAGAGTTTGCAACCCAACGCTTGCCATCCGCAACTTTGTGCCTGCCAACTGCTCGTCGTACTCGCTCGACGACCCTCGCGCACGCCGTCAGCTCACGGGCGAATTCCTTACGTCGTTCGTGGCTGCGGCCAATGCGCTCTCGTCGACGTATCGCGTCTCGCAGCTGCCATCGCAAACGGTGGCGCTTGGCGAGAAGATCCGCGAGGGGAGCGACAACGCCGGAACGTGGCCCACGCGCTATGGCCTTGAGCTGGTGTCGGTTGCCATCGAGAACATCGAGTTCTCCGAGCAGTCGCGCGAGCTTGTGCGGCAGTTTTCCGAGAAGCGCATGAGTGTGCGCGCCTACGAGGACGTCTCGCAGCGCGCTGCGGACATCTCTGCCCAGCAGCTCATAGCACAGGGGGTGAGGGACAACGGCCTGGGCGACGGCGGAGCGATGGTCTTTGGGATGAACCTCGCCGGGTCGCTTGACCCAAGGAATGCCTCGTTTGCAGGTGCGCCCGCTGCGGCGGAGGGGGCGCAGCCAAAAGGCGAGCAGGACAAGTCCTCCATCGACTCTCAGGTAGAGACTCTCAAGAAGCTCAAGGAGCTGCTTGATGCGGGCATTCTCACCCAGGAGGAGTTCGACGCGAAGAAGCGCCAGGTACTGGGGCTGTAGGAGTGGTGTAGTCGCGTTGATCGTCCGGTCTACCAGGCAATTGCGTGGACCTCGCAGGTCGCGTAGTCGACCCGCTCGAATATGGACACCTCGAACGGCATGCTCGAACCCTCTGCTGGGTGAGAGCTGAGGAAGTTAACGCCTCCACCCACAATGTTTCCGGAGGCGTCGCGCAGGATGGCGGTGAGACAGACCCCGTAGTTGTTACCCAGCGCCATCGTGGTGCCGTCCTTCTCCAGCGTGACGGTGCCCGATACGGTGATTCCGCCGTAGCCGTTTGACCTGGCGGATTCGTTTGCGGTCGAGAGAGAGGGGGCCGCGTCATCGGACAGGAGGTCCTCAGAGGGCTTGACCGGCGTGAACTCCACGCGCGCGGGTGCCGTAGAGCCATCGAGCGCGGTGCTTTGATACGCCGTTTCGCCGGGGGCGAGGACAGAGAGAACCTGTTCATCCGAGAAGAGAACGCTGCCATCGTCCGCGTAGCCGGTTATGGTCACGCTGGGATACGCAACCGTGCGGTTGGAGTTGTTCGTGAGCGAATACTCGGCATACACGCTGCCGCTACTTGTCGACCAGTGCGACTCGCCAACAGAGAGGATGTCTGCGGCTGTCTGGGTGTCTTTCTCGCCCTGCGGAGCGGTGACGGTGGTCGTGTCTCGGCTTGATTCCGCGCTGCTGGCCGTGGCCTCAGTGCCAGCGCTGTCTTCGGCTGCAAGGAACCGTGAGGCGAGAAGTGCTGCCACCACGGCAATGGCGGCAATGACGCACACAAGGGCAATCGTACGGACTTTCCCCGCCGCAGGCGAGGCCGGCGCGTCCGCAGCCTCGCGTGGAGTGGTCTCTGCGGCAGCGGCCGGCGCGCCTTTCTCGCCAGGCTCGTTGCGCAGCGCGCGCCAAAGCTCGTCCGCACTCTGGTAGCGCGCGCTTGGCTCGAACTCCGTTGCCTTGAGGACAACTGTGCGCAGGTCGTCGGGCACGTTTGGGGAGGCAAGCGCCCGCTCGTATCCATCCTTGTCTTCTGGGTGGACCCCCGTGAGAAGGTAGCCCAGAAGCCTGCCCATGGAGTACACGTCCGAGCGGGCGTCGGTCTTTGCGAAGCCATACTGCTCGGGGGCAGCAAAGCCCCAGGTACCAAGCTGGTCGTCGCCTCCCTTTGCCTCCTCGGAGCCAAGCCTTGCTATGCCAAAGTCGATGAGGTGGGCGCCATCGGCGGCAACCACCACGTTTGAGGGGGTAATGTCGCGGTGCACGATGTCGTGGACGTGAAGCTTCGATACGGCCTGACAGACCTCGCCAACCAGTTTGCGCGCCCTTGCACAGTCCAACTTGCCGCAGCTCTCGACGAGCTGCTCCAAGGTCTCGCCGGGCACGTAGTCGTAGACGACGATGAACTCGTCGGGCATCTCGTACGTTGCCTCGATGTGGGGGAGACGCGCGCAGTCTATCTCGGGGAGCGTCGCCCAGACGCCACGGCGGGCACGTGTGGCGGGGATGCGCTTGCGCACGAAGGGGCCAGTCCCGTCCAGGGTGACAAGCTCGGTTATGCCACCCTGCCCGCGCGTGAGAACGCGCTCCACGTGGTAGGAGTCATCAACGCTCATTGCATGCATTACCTGGTCGTCATTCAAGCCCTTGGTCCCGTCCCACACGTTGGCATAGCTGACGGCTTGCACTTATCCATGATATGCAACCCGGGATGGGCGCTCCTCAGTTGGCAACTGAAAAATCACTGGGCGAGCGAGGGCGACTGCCTGACCGAATGACCACCGGCCTGACCAGTACGTAGGGGGCCCGTGTGGAAGAGGGTCTGCTCGCCCAGGCTCCACAGCTCGTCGTCGGTGGCGGAGCGGTCAAAGCCATGGTCGATGCACCAGATGATGATGGCGTCCCGGCGCACCTTGGGCCACAGCTCAGAGACGCCTGACAGGCGCAGGAGCCGTTGCGTCTCTCGAAGCGTGCAGCGCATGCCCAGAGCAAGCATGATGGCGTGGTCTCTGCCGGGGCGGCTCTTGCCGGCAAAGATGTCGTAGACAACGGTGCCGTTAAGACCGGATGCGCGAACGACCTCGGCCCGCTTCATGCCCTTCTCGTCCAGAATCTCTCGCAGGTACTGGGGAAGGTCGCGATTGACGGTGGAAGCTGGCTCGCCAAGGTAGGACTCCACGCTGGGTGCTGCCAAGAGACGGGCGAGAAGATCTTCTGTCAGACGTTCCTTGCTGGTCATGCGATTCCTTCCGTCTTCGAGCGGCTGGGCAGTCTGGGCTGGCGGCCAACCGTCGTCTACCGCGCCACCTCGACTACGCGCGTGCGTCCCCCGGCAAGATGGGATGCCTCCGCTACCACGCCGTCGGGATCGGTGTCCATGACAACCAGGTCGACGCTGCCGGGCATGGCAAAGGGAACAAAAAGCCTGCTCGCGCCCACCTTAGTTGCATCCATGAGAATGATCACGCTGCGAGCGTGCTTCATGAACTCCTTCTTTGCGTCTGCCGTCACTTGCCTCTCGGCAAGGAAGCCCAGCCTCCTCTCAAACCCGTCAGCGCCGAGAAAGACCTTGTCCACGTGAGTTCCCACCAGCGATGCCGTGAGGTAGGGGCCATAGAGATGGAAACCTCGACCGAGTATGCCGCCCGTGCTGATGGGCGTCGTGTTGGGGAGGTGCTGCTGGATGTAGTTAAGGGCAGCCGGCTCGTCGGAGATCACCGAGACATCCTTCTTCTTGCCTAGGCTCCTGATGAGCGCAAGTGTCGTGCTCCCTGATCCCACGAGGATGGTCTCCCCATCATGAACCAGCTCGGAGGCAGCGAGCCCAATGGCGTCCTTTGCCCTTACGTTCCTGCGGATACGCGTGGGAAGACTCGGCACCACGAGTTCGCGCATGGGCACTGCCCCACCATGAATGCGCTTGAGCTTTCCCTCGTGCTCAAGCTCGGTGAGGTCGGTTCGTATAGTGACCGTTGAGACGGAGAACTCTGCACTCAGGTCCGAGACCATCACCTCGCCTTTTCGAGAAAGCATGTCGAGAATCCGCTCCTGCCGCTCCTCGGCAGTCATCCTCTGCATGGATTCTGTCATTGGGCGGCCTCCAATCACCGTGCTGCTGGGGAGACATTGCGCATGGCGGAAAATGCGCTCATGGGAATGAAACAACGTGAATATGTAGTACCACTAGTTATACTCGCGATGTACCCAACGTTCTACCAGCGGAATCCAGGCATCTAAGTAGGTTGCGTACAAGTAACTTTCCATTGCTTTCGTTTTGCAACCATTTACCGAAGTGAAAATACCGCTCAACACTCCTTGGGAGGTTTTACTCGCCCTCAGATTCTCATGTGGATACTATCAGAACCGTCATGAGAGAAATGGAGAGGGGTGAAACATCAAATGGTAAATATTCTGTTAGTCACACATGGTGAGTTTGCTCAGGGTATTACATCGGCGCTTACTCTTATCATGGGAGAGGCGAAAGGATATGCAACGGTATCACTGAATATCGGGCAGTCCCCTGATTCATTTCTCGAGGAGCTTTCCAATAAGGTTCACTCTCTTTACGAAGATTCTGAAGGCAGCGGCGTGCTTGTGCTCACTGATTTGTTCGGTGGTACCCCGTGCAACTGCATTGCTCGCATCATGAATGAGATGGGAACCGAAAAGGTTCGCTGCGTGACCGGCCTAAACCTCCCCATGCTTATCGAAGCAGTAAGCGACCGAGATGAGCAAAACCTCGCGCAACTCGAGGAGACGGCGCTTGCCGCAGGTGGCAAGGGAATGGTCAGTCTGGCTGAAAAGATCTTCGGCTAAGTCAATACGTACAACCAAGCGTTGAGAGGGGGCTCGAAGTAATCGAGGCCTAGCCGAAGGCTGCACTTATGTACTGAATCTGATGGGGCGTGTAAGTAGAAGGTGAGAGTAGTGATAGTACAAGCCATTCTTGTTGCACTCATCACGACCTGCTGCACTTGGTGGTTTAGCCATGTCGTGACCAGGACCTGGCTGTACCCGCTTTGGTCGGGATTCTTGGTTGGCCTGGTGCTCGGGAAGCCCGTGGAGGGCATGATGATCGCCGCGGCGATTAACCTGCCCTACGTTGGCTTCATCACCGCCGGTGGCTCAATGCCAGGCAACCCGCAATTCGCAGGCCCGGTTGGTACGGCGCTCGCACTCGTCTCCGGACTTGACGTGAACTCCGCCACGACGGTCGGCGTCATTCTCGGCAGCGTGACAATCATGGTGTGGACGGCTTACATGTCCATCAACACGCTGTGGGTCCACATGGCCGAGGACTTCCTCAACAAGGGCAACATTCGCGCCATGAGGATGTGCAACTACATCCCGTCGTTCTTCGTCTCGTTCATACTCAACGGCATACCTGCCATGCTCGTAGTGCTTTACGGCGCCCCGTTTGGCGAGTGGTTCCAGACCTTCCCGCAGTGGATCGTCGATGGCTTTGGCATCGTCGGCGGCCTCATGCCTGCACTTGGTATCGCAATGCTGCTCCAGTACCTCAACAAGCCCAAGCTGATGCCGTTCTTCTTCATCGGCTTCGCGCTTGCCGAGTTCATGGGCCTGACCACGATGATGGTTACCTTCATCGCCGCCCTTATCGCAATCCTGCTCTACAACTTCCAGTCCGATAGCACCAAGAAGCTGTCTGGGGGCGAGGCATAATGGCGCTCTCGAAGAAGACGCTGGTCAAGAACTGGCTGCTCACCTATTCGTCTGAGACCTGCTACAACTACGAGCGACTTCAGGGCCTGGGCAACACGAATGCGTTCGTGCCAGTCATCCGCGAGCTGTATCCCGAGGACAAGCAGGCCGAGGAACTCAAGAAGTACCTGGTGTTCTACAACACCGAGCCTTCTTGGATGGGCACGATCATCAACGGCATCACCTGCGCCATGGAGGAGAAGAGGGCAGAGGGCGCGGACATCTCCGCGGACGACATCATGCTGATGCGCTCCTCCCTCATGGGCCCCATGGCTGGCATAGGCGACACCGTCTCGCAGTCCATCGCCTACCCCATCCTCGCCGGCATCTGCATCCAGCTTGCCCTTGCTGGTAACTTTGCAGGCCCAATCATCTTCGACGTTGGCTACAAGATCCTCCAGCTCACCTGCGGCTACAACATGTACATGCTGGGCTACAAGAAGGGCCGCGACGCCATCGTCGACCTGCTGCAGAGCGGCATCATCAACAAGGTCCTCGACGCCGTCTCCATCGTTGGCCTCATGGTCGTAGGCTGCATGACCGTTGGCAACGTCAAGGTCGACCTCTCCTGGCTTGAGTTCGACTGGACCAACGAGCTTGGCACGGTCTCGCTCAACCTTCAGACGGGCGTCTTCGACGCGCTGCTGCCGGGGCTTCTCCCGCTCCTCGTGGTTCTTGGAACGTGGGCGCTTCTGTCAAAGAAGCAGGTCAAGCCCCTCACGATGGTTCTCATCATCTTTGCGCTTGGCTTTGCCCTTGTCGCCATCAAGGCCCTCATGGGTCTGTACTAGGCGCCTGGTCCCGTCTTGGCGCGTGGGTTCTGCAAGACCCCTCGGCGCATAGACATCTAAGCCATCACGCACGTGCGGGTGCCCTCCTGTCCACACAGCCTCTGTCCAAAGGGACAGGAGGGCACGCTGTTGAGGCCCCAGGGCGCTGCAACGCAAAGGGGCTCGATACAAGTATGAGCCTTCTGCCGGCTATGGCAGGGCTCTCCGGGGAGTTGACATGGGCAACAAGAGGGATGTGGACATCTACCCATCGGTAATGTGCTGCAAGCCGTGGGACCTAGAGGCCTACGTGCGCGCCTTCGAGGAGACGGGCGTCGCGGGTATTCACTTCGACGTGATGGACGGTCACTACGTACCGAACATCATGCTCGGGTCGGAGGACTTCAGAGCAATCCGACAGCTCACCGATCTATCCATGGACGTTCACATCATGGCCACGGAGCCCGAGCGGTTTGTCCCGTACTTTGACCTTCGCAAGGGAGACTCGGTCAGCTTCCATCCAGAGGTCTCCCTCCAGCCGTACAGGTTGCTCGAGAGCCTTCGCACGATGGGTGTCTCGGCAGGCCTCGCCCTTAGTCCGGGTGTGCCCGTGGGCTACCTCGAGGAATGCCTCGACCTTCTCGACTTCGTCATGGTCATGGCGGTGAGCCCAGGTTTCGCTGGGCAGAAGATGGTTCCCGATCATCTTGACAAGCTGCGCAGGATTGCAGAGATAACGGCTCGGGCGAATCATCCCATAGGTATTGTGGTTGATGGCAACACTACGCCCGCGAACGCCAAGCGCATGCACGAGGCGGGTGCCACTGGCTTCGTAGTTGGCACGTCATCTCTCATCCAGGGAGGCCCGAGCACGTTTGCTGAGAAGTACAGGGACTACCAGGCCCAGATTGCTCGAGCGTAGTAGCTACGTGTCTTTTATGCGTGAAGATTGGCCGGACAACTAGAGGAGAGCAGAGCCATGAGCGTGAAGAATCTCGTATTTACCCGTATCGACGACCGCCTCATCCACGGCCAGGTCATGACTGCATGGATTCACCAGTTCCCGGAGTGCGCCCACATCATGGTCGTGGATGACCAGGTGAGCAAAGACCCGTTCATGACCAAGATGTTCCAGCTGCTGCTCCCCGAGGGCACGACCATCGAGACGCTCTCGGTGGATGACGCGGCCCCAAAGCTCAAGGAGGGTCTTGCTCGGCAGACCATTCTGCTTGCGAAGTTCCCGCTCACCATTAAGCGCCTGGTCGACGCGGGTGTCGGCATTGACTTCGTGAACATTGGCGGCATGGGCATGTCTGCCGGAAGAAAGAAGTTCTACAAGAACATCGCTGCCTCGCCCGAGGAGCGGGAGATCTTCAAGGAACTCGTTGCCAAGGGCATCAAAGTTGAAATCAGGATCGTGCCTGCGAACAACGCCGTGAGCGTCGAGGGGCTGCTCAAGAAGTAGGCCACCCCATTCCGTACGCGAAGGCGACCGTGAGCGGCTACAACGACTTCGATAGATGGGAATGACGCACAATATGGACTTCTCACGATACCTCTCGCCATCTGCGTACCACGAAGGAACGATGAAGGCATGCAGACTGCATCGCATAGGCGAGTTCACCACCGATGACGTCTCGATACCCAAGCCTGTCGGCAATCAGCTGCTGCTCAAGGTAGAGGGATGCGGGGTCTGCGGGTCTGACATCCCGAGGATCTTCAAGCTCGGAACAAGCAGGCAGCGCTATCCCCTTACGATTGGCCATGAGTTTGGCGGCACCATAGTCGAGGTGGGGGAGGATGCCGACAAGTCCCTCGTGGGGAAGCGTGGCGCGATATTCCCCTGCATACCGTGCAGGAAGTGCGACCCGTGCCTCTCGGCAAACTATGCCATGTGCGAGGACTATGACTACCTTGGGTCGAGAAGTGACGGCGGCTTTGCGGAGTATTGCCTTATTCCCTCCGCCTGGCACTTCGTTCCTTCGGCCAATCCGGAGACTCCTGGCGAGGCCCTTGCGATGACCGAGCCTTGCACGGTTGCCCAGCATGCCGTGAGGAAGGGCGGGGTCACCGCGGGCATGAACGTGCTCATCATGGGTGCGGGGCCCATCGGAATTATGGCTGCTCGCTGGGCAAAGCTCTTTGGGGCGTCGGTGGTCCTCTCCGAGATCGTCGAGGAGAAGTGCGAGTTTGCCCGCGCGCATGGGTGCGAGGTCATCGACTCCAAGGAGGTCGACCTCGTTGAGCGCGTGCGCGAGCTAACGCATGGGAGGGGCGTCGACGTTGCCATTGAGGGTACCGGAAGCGGGTCTGGGCTGGGGCAGGCCATCGAGTGCACGCGTACCTTTGGGACCGTTGTGATGATGGGCAATCCGGCGAGCGATACCACCATCAAACTGGCGCAGCACAGCCAGATTCTGCGCAAGGAGCTAAGCCTCAAGGGCATCTGGAACTCCCACTACGCGGACACGCCCATCAACGAGTGGAACTACACCGTGCGGATGCTCGACGAGGGCAAGATGCAGGTTACCGACCTCATCACGCACAAGAGCACGTTGGACGGACTTCCTGCGCTCTGCTCAGGCATCAATGACCACTCCATCCTCATCTGCAAGGCCATGTACGTGCCGGAGGCCGAGTAATGTCTGGGAGGGACTCGACAGCCCTTGTCCTCAAGGAGCTTGGAGAGACCCTCCCGTCTATTGACGAAGGGCAGCTGGACTGCCTTGTCGATGAGCTTATGGTGCCTGGGCGGCGCGTCCTTGTGATGGGCGTGGGGAGGATGCTCATCTCGCTCAAGGCGTGGGTCAAACGCCTGAAGCACCTGGGGATTGACATCAACTACGTGGGTGACGAGACCGAGATGCCCGTACGCGCGAACGACCTTGTGCTTATCGGCTCAAGCTCTGGGGAGAGCAGGCTTCCTGCCGAGATTGGTCGCATTGCGCGCGAGAAGGGCGCCGATGTCTTCTACGTAGGGTGCACAGTGGGGAGCACCATTGATTCTCTTGCCTCGCACAGGCTCATCCTCCGCGGTCGCACCAAGTTCGCCGGCCCTGGGGAGTATGCATCCAAGCAACCCATGTCTACCCTTGTTGAGCAGGAGCTCTTTCTCCTTGGAGACATAGTTGCGCTTGAGGTAATGGGGCGCATGGGATGGACCGAGAAAGACGTCAAAGACCGGCACGCAAACCTGGAGTAATGGAGCAGATCATGGACTTCTCTGGCATGATGGGCAGGCTCAAGGAGATGGTTCCCAAGCCGCGTCCCGAGGTCAACCTGAGCTTTGACGAGTATGTCGACGTGCTTTTTGGCATTGTCGAGCAGTGCGTCAAGGACGTTTGCCAGAGTGACGAGGTGCGTGGTCTGAGTGGCAATGGGGTTGACGAGGCCAGCGCGCACAAAAGGGAGATTGGCGTGTGGCAGGTCGTGCTTCTCTCTGCCATGAAGCTTTGGAGCTCCAGCGGGCGCTTCAAGGACAAGACCAAAGAAGCGCTCGAAGATGAGATGATTTCACGAGTTGTCTCCGGGCAGGGTCTTTCTAGTGATGACGCCGAGGCTTTTCGCGCGAGCTACTTCGATACGGCGGCAAGACTTGCCAAGGGTGACGGCCAAGGAAAGATGTCTGACGAGCAGCGCTATGCCGTGCAGGTCATTGCACTCATGCGTGCTGCGCTTTCTACCGGTTACGACGGTGCGGAGGATGCGCTCAACGCGGCAACGGAGAAGTCATCGATGCGCGTTTTGGAGATGGAGCGCATGGTGGTCCACCTGGCGCAGTCGTCTGTGATGGATGGCAACACTGCGCTGATGAAACGCCCGAGGTTCTTCGTGGCACAGTAGGTGATGTCATACCCGGGCCCTCCGGCGTCCTCTGATTTCCCCTGGATTGACGCCGGAGGGCCCGTTCCCGCAGCTGACACGTACGGAACCCTTCTCCCGGCGTCATTTCGACGCCGGAGGGGCCTTCTCGTACGGAATCCCTTCGGTAACCGGTGTCCCGGCGCCGTTTTCTCTCCGGAGGGCGCATTCCCGCAGCGATCACGGACAAGGGTGCCCTTCCGGCGTCGTTTTCTCTCCGGAGGGCGCATTCCCGCAGCTGACACGTACGGAACCCTTCTCCCGGCGTCATTTCGGCGCCGGAGGGGCCTTCTCGTACGGAATCCCGTCGGTAACCGGTCTCCCGGCGCCGTTTTCTCTCCGGAGGGGCAGTTCCCGCAGCGATCACGGACAAGGGTGCCCTTCCGGCGTCGTTTTCTCGCCGGAGGGCGCATTCCCGCAGCTGGTACGTACGGAACCCTTCTCCCGGCGTCATTTCGAGGCCGGAGGGGCCTTCTCGTACGTAATCCCGTCGGCATCCCACCGTCTGTCGACGTTATCCCAGCGCCTGCGGTGGAGAAGGCCTCACCCTCAATGTGCTGTGTCTGTCGTAGTATGCTTCCAGTAGCCCAGATACTACGACAGACGTAGCATCGAGCGAGGGGAGGCACCCTGTGCCCGACGAGATAAGCAGCGATTACATTCGGGGCTACATCGACCCAATGATCCTCTGTGTGCTTCTGCAAGGGCCGTCCTATGGCTACGAGGTCTCGAAGCGCATCCGGCAGATCTCCGGCGGCCTCTATGCGGTCAAGGAGACCACGCTCTATTCGGCGTTTGCGCGCCTGGAGAAGGGCGGCCTCGTGGAGTCGTTCCCCCAGGTCGCCGAGAACGGAAAGCGGCGCACCTACTATCGCATCACCTCTGCGGGAATCGACCACTACCAGGCACGATGCCGGGAGTGGCAGCTTACCAAGGACGTCGTTGGTCGCTTCATGAAAGGGTGCGATGCGTGATGGATGACATCAAGAATTACCTTGAGTCTGTCTTCTCAAAGCTCCCCCAGACGCCGGAGGCGCGCCGCGCGAAGGACGAGCTTGGGCAGATGATGGAGGACAAGTATGCCGAGTTTCTCGCCCAGGGCATGTCCGAGAAGGAGGCGACCAAAGCGACCATCGTCGAGTTTGGCAACCCGGACGAGGTGCTCGAATCGCTTGGCGCAAAGCCTCGCCAAGAGCGCAGGCGGCATCCGGGACGCATTGTGGCGGTGGTTCTCGGCGTCATTGCGGCGTGCTGTGTGTGCTGGGCGGTCTTCTGGGGCCGGGCGGAGACGGACCCGCATGTCGGAAGCGTGGACGCCACCATCGCCGAGGACTTCTCGTCCGTGGACGTACGTGCGGCGTGCGGAGACGTGGTGCTCAAGAGCGGAGTCTCCGCCCAGGTGAGATACACCGGCGCCGCGAACACCTCCTTTGAGTACGAGGTCCGCGACGGCGCGCTCCACGTGACGCAGGAGATGACGAGCAATACCGGCACACAGTCATCGAACGGGATTACGATCACCGTAGTAGTCCCGCCCGAGGTGGAGCTTGCGGCAATAGAGCCTCCTCCGAGCTTGGAAACGTCGACCTGCAGGGCGTGGAGGCCGCGCGCACGGACGTCTCTTCCCAGATGGGAGACGTCAGCGTGAGTGGGATCGACCTCTCCAACGCGACGCTCGAACTCTCTGCGGACATGGGAGACATCACGCTTGACGGAAGCGTGGTCTCCTCGGGTACAGTGGTGAGGGGCACTAGCGAGAAGGCTCTCAAGGCCAGTGCCGAGATGGGAGACGTGACCGTGACTGCCTTGTAGCGCAGGCGGTGCGGGGAAGGCGGGGGAGAAATGCCGAGAAACACCAAGCTCATCCTTTGCGACATTGATGGGACGATTCTTCCCAAGGGGAACTCGCGGGTCTCCCCGCGCACGGTCTCGGCCTTCCATGCGGCGCTTGATGCGGACATTGCCATTGGGCCGGCAAGCGGCCGCGGCATAGACTGGATTCCGCCTTTCTTTGGCGGAGACGCCGCCTGCTGCGCCACATGCCTGGCAACCAACGGCCTGCAGGTCTACCTCGGCGGCAAACTTGTCCACGAGGAGCGCCAGCCGCGCGAGGCACTCGTGCGGCTGTCGGAAATGCTCTCGGACGTGCCACACTCTGGCCTTCTCTGCTTTGACGGCGGCACGCCGCTGCTGGTGGCTGGTAGCCGAGAGGACCTGGTGCGCCCCTTCCCTGCCTATGCCGAGAAGTGCGTGCCAGTGGATGCCGTGCCCGACGTGGTGGTGAAGGCCAACGTGTTTGTCGACGCGGACGAGGCTGGCACGCGGGATCTTATTGTCCGGGCGGCCCGCGAGGTGCCCGAGCTGGACCTCGACTACGCGCATGCAGGCTTCTCCAACGTGATGCCGCACGGCTACAACAAGGGCTCCGGCGCGCGCAAGCTGTGCGAGCTTCTCGGCATTGAAGAGGGCGAGGTCGTGGTGTTTGGTGACGCCGGTAACGACCTGCCGCTCTTCTCGGTGGTACCCAACTCAGTTGCCGTTGCCAACGCACAGCCCGAGGCGGCACGCGCGGCGCGCTGGCACATCGGCCGATGCGAGGACGATGCCGTTGCCGCCGCTATTGAGGCCCTTTCCTCCGGCGAGTGGCCCTTCTCGGCGTAGAGTCGCCCTGCGCGTCGGGAAACCCCACGGTGCGGACCCACACCACGGCCCCACGCTGCGACCTCACACGTGTTATTTCTTTTTTGATGTGTGGCGGCAAAATACCAGTTGAGAATGTCTGTACATCAAAGTAGAAACAACACGTGTGGGGGTTTGTCTCCTCAGCTCTAAACGGAATGTTTTTTGGTCTGCCAGTCGTGCGGGCTGCCCTCGCGCGCTGCTAGTTTGCCGCCCTCTGTTCTTTATCGGTATCTGTGAAGTTGGGCCAATGTTTCCGCAGGTCGCAGAAAACGAAATTCTCAGATACCGATAAAGAACGGAGGGGAGAGAGGAGAGGGGAGAAGGGCTACCATGGCCCCAACGTTACAGGAGGCGCCATGGTTGCTGTTATTCTCGTCCTGGTAGTAGTTCTTGCACTGGCAGTAGTGTGTGTGGTTCGCGCAGCGGCGCTCAAGCCCACGCTGCCGGCCGGCTCGCCCATCGACGCGGGCGGCTATCACGCCGGCGACGAGGAGGTCGAGCGCTTCCGTACGCTGTTGCGCATCCCCACCGTCTCGCGTGATGACCCGGCCAAGCTCGATCGCGAGCCTTTCGACCGCTGGGTGCCCACGCTCCAACGCCTCTACCCGCGCACGTTCCAGACGTTCGAACTCACGCGCATCGACGAGTACGGCATCCTCATGCGCTGGCCCGGGCGCGACTCGTCGCTGGCGCCCGTGGTGATGATGGCCCACCACGACGTGGTGCCCACCGATGGCCAGGACTGGACGTACCCGCCGTTCGCCGCCGAGGTCCACGACGGCCAGATCTGGGCGCGCGGGACGCTCGACAACAAGCTCTGCTTCTGCGGCTGCATGGAGGCGTTCGAGCACCTGCTGGCAGAAGGCTACGTTCCACCGCGCGACATCTGGTTCTTCTCGTCCTGCTGCGAGGAGACCTCAGGCCCCACCGCCGGCAACGCTGTGGCATGGCTGCGCGAGCACAACGTGCATCCCTGCATGGTCCTCGACGAGGGCGGCGCCGTGGCAACGGGCGTGCCTTTGGGCGTGACCGCGCCCATGGCCATGGTGGGCGTCTCCGAGAAGGGCCACGTGGACGTCACCGTAACGGCGCACGGGGCGGGCGGTCACGCGTCAGCGCCCTCAAAGAACGATGCCACGCGCCTTCTCGCCCGCGCAACCGAGCGCATCTGTGCAAACCCGGGAAAGCCGCAGGTGGCAGATGCCGTCACGGCGATGCTCCAGGAGCTTGCGGCCCGCGGCAGCTTTGCCTATCGCATCATCTTTGCAAACATGTGGCTCTTCCGGCCGCTGGTGGGGCGCATCCTGGCGGCAGGTGCCGAGACTGGTCCCATGGTCCGCTCGACCTACGCGCTCACGCAGCTCGAGGGGTCACCGGCGAGAAACGTCCTTCCTCCCGTAGCCACGGCCAACCTCAACGTCCGCGTGGCACCCTTCGAAGACGTGAACGCAGCGCTTGCTCGAGCCCGTGCGCAGGCGGCCGAGGAGTGCCGGGCTTCCGGCACCGCCGCAGATGCCGTGAGCGTTGAGATTGCCGAGAACAGTCTGGTAAACGAGCCCTCGCCCTTCTCGCCCCACGATGACGCGCAGTTCGACTACATCCGTCGCTGCGTTGCCGGCGTCTATCCCGAGGCAGGCGTCTGCCCCTACGTGCAGACGAGCTGCTCGGATTCGCGCTCGTTCACCAAGATCTGCGACCACGTATACCGCTTTGCCGCCTTTGTCTACACGCCGGTGGCGCGCGGTCTTATCCACGGCGCCAACGAGCGTATCCCGGTCGAGGATTACAAACGTGGCGTGGAGTTCTACGTGGCGTTTGTTCGAGGGCTCGATCAGCTGAACGCATAAAGGATGCAACCATAGCCGGCTGCGCTGGCAGCCCCGGCGCGTGGTGAGGACGAGAGGAGCCAAGATGGTCGAGAAGGAGCAGGGGGCCACGCCCAGGCAGAGGATTCCCTTCGACTGGAAGCGCTGTGCGATTGCCTCCCTTCCCTTCATGGGGATGATTTCGTTCTGGCAGGTTTTCGACGGTCTGGTTCCCAAGATGCTCACCCAAACCTTTGGCCTCTCCAACTGGCTCACCGGTGTGGTGATGGCGCTCGACAACGTGTTTGGCCTCTTCCTGCTGCCCTGGTTTGGCATCCTCTCCGACCGCTGCCGTTCGCGCCTGGGGAGAAGGACCCCATTCATCCTGTCCGGCTCTGCCGTGGCAACGGTATCCGTGCCGCTCATCGCCGTGGCAAACAACCTGGGAAGCCTGCCTCTGCTCATTGCGATGATC